>CAMOEO010000410.1 GCA_946612175.1 uncultured Verrucomicrobiota bacterium | reverse complement strand
GGAATCCTCCCCCGGCCTCGCTTCGCTCGGCAGCCCCCTCTCGGAGGGGGCCGAATCCAAATCGCCGCCTCCGCTCCCTCTGGTCGCCGCAGGGGTCCGCGCGGACGCGCGGCCGTCGTCCCCTGCAAGACTCCCTCTTCCCGCCGCCGACGAGCCACCCCCCGAGCCCACGAAGTTCGAGCAGTGGGCCGCGGCGGCGTGGGACTGGCTGCGCGTGGGGGAGGCGTGGCGTCCGGGATGGATCCCGGGCGAATACGCGGTGGCAGCCGTCCAGCTGCTGCGCGCGGCGGCCCTGCTGCTGCTCTTCGGCGCGGCGTGGTTCGTGCGCTACGTCCACGAGCAGGGCTGGTTCTCGCCCGCCGGGCGCGTCGCGGCCGGGTTCGCCGCCGCGGCGGCGCTCGTCGCGGGCGGCGCGGCGCTGCTGCGCCGGCGGTACCGTCCCGTCGGGCTCGCGCTCGCGGGCGTCGGCTTCGCGCTCGCGGAGTTCGTCGACTGGGCCGGCGCGAACCTCTACGGCGTCCTCCCCGCCCCGGCGGCGTTCGGCGTCGCGGCCGCGCTCGCGCTCGCGGCGGGCGCGATGGCGTGGCGGGCCTCGTCGCTCCTGCTCGCGCTCGTCGCGCTCTTCGCGGGCTACTCCGCGCCGGCGTTCTTCCCGGAGGCGGTGCGCGGCGGAGGCGACGGCCCCCTGCTCGCGTGGCTCCTCGTCCTCGCGGCCGAGGCGGCCGTCCTCGCCACGGCCCGCGGCTGGCGCTCGCTGCCGTGGCTCTCGCTCGCCATCTCGTTCGCGCACGTGGTCCCGCTCTTCGCTCCGGGCGCCGACGGGCTCGGGCGCGGCGCGGCGCTCGCGTTCCTCGGCGCGCACGCGCTGCTCGCGTGGGCGCAGTGCTACGGCCACGCGCTGCTGCGGCGCCGCGCGCCGTTCTGGTTCGACGCCGCCGCGTGGCTCGCGGCGACGGCGGCGACGGCCCTCCTGGCATCGCCGGTCGCCGCCGCCCCCTGGCCGGTCTGGGCGCACGGCCTGCCCTGCCTCGCGCTCGCCGCGGGGTGCGCCGCGCTCGCCGCGGCGTTCCGGCGGCGCGGCGTGCGCGGCGAGGGGCTGCGCGAGCTGTTCGTCGGGACGGGCGTCTCGCTCGCGCTCGCGTTCCTCTGCCTTTCGCTCGAGGGCTCCGCGCGCTGCGTCGCGCTCGCCGCGGCGGGCGCCGCGCTCGCGTGGGCCGCGGCGCGGTTCGGAAGCGTCGCGGCCGGGTCGCTCGCGCCGGCCGCGTGGCTGCTCTGGACCGTCCATGTCGGGGAGCCGACCGGCGCCGCCGAGCGCCTCCTGCGGATCGGCTCCGGAGTCCTTTCGCTCTGGGCGGGCGGACTGCTCGTGCTGCGGACGCCCCCGCGAGGCGAGCGCCCCTTCGCGCCGATCCTGCTGTGGGGCGCGTGGATCGCGTCGCTCGTGTGGGGCTCGTGGGAGGCGCGCCACGCCTTCCCGGGCGCGGCCCCGGCGCTCGCGCTGTGGTGGAGCGCCCTCGCGCTCGCGACGCTCGTTGCCGGCCTGCGCCACGCGCGGCGCGACGTCCGCGGCGCCGCGCTCTGCCTCTTCGCCGCCGCCGCCGCGAAGTTCCTCCTCTTCGACCAGGCCGGCGCCCCCACGCCCGAGCGCGTGGCGGGGTTCCTCGGCGTCGGCCTCCTGCTGCTCCTCGGCTCCGCCGTCTACATCCGCTCCTCCGCGCGCAACGGCTCCGGGGGTTCGGGGGCGGAGCCCCCGTCCGTTGGTCACCCGCCCTCTCCCTAACCCCTAACCTCTAATCCCTAACCTCTAACCCCTAACCTCAAATGCACCTTCCCCGTTTTCCCCGGTTCTCCCGCCGCGCACGCGGACTCGTCCTCGCTGCGCTGGCGGCCCTTGCCGCGGGCTGCACGGCCTTCGACTACCGCCAGATCCGCGACTGGAACGTATTTGGCGGAAACGGGCGGGAAGCCCCCGACGGCCGCTGCTGGCCGTGGCGCGCGCCGGCCTTCCTCGTGCCGGCGGAGCGCGCGGCCGCGACGAACGACGTGCCGATGCCCGCCTCCGCCTGGATTGCGGTGGAATCCCAGCCCGGCATCGTGCCCGAAAACCGCGAGGTCGTCTTCTTCTGGCCCACGGGCGAGTGCCTGTGGCGGACTGTGAACCTGTACCGCGCGGGGCGGCCCGAATTCGGAGCGCCGACGACGAACGAACTCGTCAACGCCGCGCTCGCGCCCGACTTCCACGAAGGCTGCATGGGGTTCTACCGGTTCGACGGCACGAACGTCGAGACGGATGTCTTCGGCACCCTGTACTACCATCGCCGGTTCGGGACGTTCCGCGGGGATTTGCTCGAGATCGTCCGCGCGGAGACGCGCATCGAGCCCATTCCGTTCGGCGCGGCGCCGTGGGGTTACGAATATCCCCGACCCTGGCGGTTCCGCCGCCTTCCGATGCCCGCGGGCATGCCGGCGCCCGACTGGACGCCGACGTCCTTTTCGCCCCC
>CAMOEO010000409.1 GCA_946612175.1 uncultured Verrucomicrobiota bacterium | reverse complement strand
CCGCCACTGCAGCACCTCGCGGGCCGCCACGAGCCGCGCCAGCTCCTCCTCCGGGACGCGGCCCGCGACGTCGCGCAGGTCGAGCGCTTCCGCGCCCGGGGCGGGAGGCGCGTCGGCGAGCCCGACGCCGGGCTCGACCTCCGGCGGCTCGAGGCTCGCGAAGTGGAAGCGGACGCGCAACGCGCCGCCGGGGAGCGGGAGGGCCCAGACCCTCCCGCCGCGGAAGACGAACGAATCCGAAAGCATGTCGGTTCCTCCAGAGGGCTCGGCGGCTCAGGCGTGCGGCACCGCGTGCAGGCCGTCGGGAATCGCGCGGCGGTAGGCCTCCGCGGCCTCCAGCTGCGCCCGCAGCGCCTCGGGCGGCGCGGCGGGGTCGAGCGCCGCGCGCAGCCGCGAAAGCGCGGCGATGTAGGCGTCGAGCGCAGCGGGCAGCGCCGGGGAGCCGCGCAGGATCTCCGTCCACAGCGCGGGCGCCGACGCCGCGATGCGCGTCGTGTCGCGGAAGCCGCCGCCGACCAGCCGCGCGAGCATCGGGTCGCCGGCCGCGGCGGCGACGCCCGCGAGCGCGAACGCCGCCGCGTGCGGCAGGTGGGAGACGATCGCGAGGCGCCGGTCGTGCTCCTCCGCCCCCATCGCGAAGCAGCGGAACCCGAGCTCCGCCAGCAGCGCGAGCAGCGCCGCGAGCCGATCCGCGCCCGCGGCGTAGTCCTCCGGCACGCAGTAGACGAACGCCGCGCCGCGGAAGAGCCCGGGGTCGGCCGCGGCGAAGCCGACGCCCTCCGTGCCGGCCATCGGGTGGCCGCCGACGAAGTTGCCGAGCCCGCGCGCCGCCGCCATCACGGCGCCCTTGACCGACGCCACGTCGACCAGGAGCCCGATCCGCGCGCCGCGGAAGCGCGGCAGGTCGCGGACCACCGCGCGCGGCGGCGCGGCGAGGAACACGAGGTCGCAGCCGTCGAACGCCGTGGCGGGGTCCTCCGCGGCGGGATCGAACACGCGGTCCGCCGCGCCCGAGGCCTCCACGAGCGCGCGCGTCCTCGCGGACGGCGCGCCGGCGACGATCTCCGCGCCGGGCCGCAGCGCCCGGAGCGCGAGCAGCAGCGAGCCGCCGATCAGGCCCGGTCCGAGGATGCCGAAGCGGCGGAAGGGCGCCGCGCCGGCGGGCACGGCGGCGGCGGGATCGGGGGCGGTGGCGGGTGGCGTGGCGTTCATGGCGCGGATTATCGCAGAACCCGCGGCGCGGCGCAAGCCGCCCGCGCTTTCGGCTTGCTTCCGGAGGGGCGATGCCCTAGAATGGCCGTCGTTCGTCCCGAACCATCCACCCACCCCATCCACACCGGAACATGAATCCCCGCACCCCACCCCTCGGCTGGAACACCTGGAACACCTTCGGCGAGAAGATCAACGAGCAGCTGATCCTCGAGAGCGCCGACAAGTTCATCGAACTCGGCCTCAAGGACGCCGGCTACGAGTACGTCGTCATCGACGACTGCTGGTCGCTGCGCGAGCGCGACCCGAAGACGAACGAGATCGTCCCCGACCCCGCCAAGTTCCCGCACGGCATGAAGTTCATTGCCGACTACATCCACTCCAAGGGGCTCAAGTTCGGCATGTACTCCTGCGCCGGCACGCGCACCTGCGGCGACTATCCGGGCTCCTACGACCACGAGTTCCTCGACGCGCGCACGTTCGCCCGCTGGGGCGTCGACTTCCTCAAGTACGACTACTGCGACATGCCGTTCGGCGGCCAGGCGGAGTTCTACTACCGCCGCATGGGCCAGGCGCTGCGCCTCTCCGGCCGCGACATCCTCTTCTCCGCCTGCAACTGGGGCAGCGAGGACGTCTGGCGCTGGATCCGCACCACCGGCGCGGGCATGTACCGCTCGACGGGCGACATCTTCGACGCGTTCGGCTCGATGAAGGACATCGCCGTCGGGCAGCTGCCCAAGTTCGACACCAGCGCGCCCGGCTGCTTCAACGACATGGACATGCTCACCGTCGGCATGTACCGCCAGGGCAACGTCGCCCGCGGCGACGCCGCGCAGACCTTCGACGAGTACAGGGTCCAGTTCGCGCTCTGGTGCGTCTACGGCGCCCCGCTCATGCTCGGCTGCGACATCCGCAAGATGGACAAGGACATCCTCGCCCTCGTCACGAACAAGGAGCTGCTCGCCATCGACCAGGATCCGCTCGCGCTCCAGCCCTACGCGCCCGAGACCTGCTGGCCCAACAAGGAGGAGCCGCGCGTCGTCGCCCGCCTCCTGGACGGCAAGGACCTCGCGCTGCTCTTCGTGAACCTCGGCGAGAACGACGCCTGGGGCCGCTTCCACCTCGAGCGCGTCGGCCTGCCCTACCAGTCGGGGATGAAGCTCAGGCTGCGCGACGTCTTCTCCCGCAAGGTCTCCTCCTCCGGCCGCGACACGATCTCCTACCACATCCCGCCGCACACCTGCCAGGTCTACCGCGCCACGCCGGTCAAGGCGTAGCCGCGCAACGGCCCGCCCGCCC
>CAMOEO010000408.1 GCA_946612175.1 uncultured Verrucomicrobiota bacterium | reverse complement strand
AGATGTTCGGAAGAATCGGGAAGGGTGGGGCGGGACGGACGCGAAGAGCGGGAAGAGGCGGGAGGAGGGGAAGATTGGGAATCGCCGGGGAGAATAACGGGAGAAACAAGGCGCTATTCTATGCGATGGGAGCGGGAAAGGCAAGTAAAATCACGCACGGTGAAATCGAGAGGGATGAATGGGGTGGAGGGGCGGGGGATGGTCCGGCCTTTTGCGGCTACGGGGAGGAGAGGGCGGAGATGCAGGGGAGGGCGACGCGGGAGGGGGCGATGGAGGCGAGGGCGGCGATCGCCTCGGGGTCGTCCCGGGCGATGGCGCGCGAGACGACGACGCCTTCGGCGCGGACGAGCGTGGCGTGCGGGCCGATGGGGCCCGTCTTGGCCGGATCGGTGCGCCCGAACACCGCCACGACGGGAACCCCGGCGGCGCTCGCCAGATGCATGCCGCCGCTGTCGTTGCAGAGGACGCATGCGCAGGCCGCGAGCAGCGAGGCAAACTCCGGCAGCGAGGTGCGCCCGGCGACGGAGGCCGCCGCGGGGCCGATCTCCGCCGCGACGCGTCCGCACAGCTCCGCCTCGCCGCCGCCACCGCAGACGGCGAATCGCACGCCGGGGACCGCCTCCGCGACGAGCCGCGCGGCCTCCGCGAAGCCGGGCCAGCGTTTGGAGGGGCCGCGGGCCGCGCCCGGGATGACTCCGACGAGCGGCCCGGGGCCCTCCGGGACGCCCAGCGCGCGAAGCGCCGCGGCGGTCGCCGGAACGGGGCGGAAGCCGGTGTCGGCAAGGTCGCCCTCCGGGTCGCCGCAGAGCAGGATCAGGTCCTCCCGCGACTGGTGCAGGCCGGCCTTCTGCGCGGCGGTGAAGCGCACCGGGTCGTTCACGAGGACGCGGCGCGCGTGGAACGCCGTCCCGCGGCGCCGCGGGATGCCGGCCAGCCACGGGACGAGCGCGGAGCGGAAGGAGTTGGGCAGGATCAGCGCCTCGTCGTAGCGCGCCGCGCGGAGCGAAAGTCCCGTCCGGAAGGTCGCCGGCGTGCCCGGCGGGAGCGCCACGACGCCGTCGATGCCCTCGACGGCATTCCAGACGGCCGCGACGCCGGGCTTGGAGAGCACGTCGAGGCGCGCGGCGGGATGGGCGCGGCGCCAGCGGCGCACGGCGGGAAGGGCCATGACGACGTCGCCGAGCCAGTTCGGGCCGACGAGAAGGACGCGGGAGGGGTCAGGGGGCATCGGGGTTCTCCTCTCCGCCGACTGGCGGTTCCGAGGCGGCGGTTGGCTCCTCGGCGGCCGGCTCCGCGGCGGAGGGTTCGAGGGGCGGGAGCGGGGGCTCGACGACGTCGGGCTCGGGCAGGTCGGGACCGGGCAGGACGTCCGGCAGGTCGGGGTCGGGCACGTCGAGGGGGCGGTCGGCGGCGTCCTCGACCTCCGCGTCGGGGGCGACGTCCGGGCGGACGAGCAGGATGTCGACGGGCGTCAGGCGGCGCTGGACGCTCTCCCGGATCGCGAAGAGCGCGGCCAGGAGCAGCGCGAGGACGAGCAGCGCCCCCAGCAGCGCCGCCGTGCGGTGGTGGAGGTAGATCGTGGCGAGGAGCGGATGCTCCATGCAGCGGACGATGCGGCGCCCGCGCTCCTCGGAAAGCCCCTGCGGGAAGGCGAGCCCGGGGTCGTGGGCGCGGAGGAAGGCCTCCGCGGCGCGCAGCTCGGCGTCCGTTATCTCGGGCCGGCGTTTCTTCTCGTTCTCGGCGTTCATCGTTCGTCCCCTCCCCGGCGGAACTCCGCGAGGCGCGCGGCGAGCTTCGCCATGGCGTTGTGCAGGATGTAGCCCACGTTGCCGACGGTGAGCCCCATCCGCTCCGCGATCTCCTGGTAGGACTTCTCCTCGTAGACCCTGAGCACGACCATCTCCCGCTCCCGGTCGGAAAGCGCGGCCAGGGCGTCCGCGACGGCCGCGGCGCCGTCGGAGACCGGCCCGGCGCCCGCGGCCGCCGGGGGCGAGGAGGTCCCGCGCTCCAGGGCGTCCCGGCGGTGGGCCTCCGCGCGGCGCGCCGCCGCGCGGACGGCGTCGACCGCGAGGTTGTGGGCCGTGGAGCGGAGCCAGTTCGTCATCTGCGGCCCGGGCTCCATCGCGCCCTTCCAGTTCGCGGCGAGGCGGATGAAGACGTCCTGGACCAGGTCCTCCGCCCCCGACGGGTCGCCGGTGAGGCGCGCGACGAACCGGAGCAGCGGCCCGCCGTAGAAGGCGACGACCTGCTCGAACGCATCGCGTTTTCGGGAGCGGCGGAACATGGCCGCTATCCTACCCCTTTCAGGCCCTCCGGGCAAGGGAAAACTGGAGCGGGTGAAGGGAGTCGGACCCTCGCCTGAAGCTTGGGAAGCTTCCATTCTACCGTTGAACTACACCCGCGTGCGGCAAAGCGGGGCTGAGTCTACCATATCGCCCCCTTTGCGTCAACAGAAAAAGCACGTTCGATTGTATTCGGTCAGGGATAGGGGTTATTGCTGATCTCGCGCTTGGAGGCGAGACGGA
>CAMOEO010000407.1 GCA_946612175.1 uncultured Verrucomicrobiota bacterium | reverse complement strand
CCATGAAACGCCTCGCCCTCCTCCTTCCCCTCCTCGCGCTCGCGCTGCCCGCGCTTGCGCAAGACCCCGCCACGAACGCGGCGGCCTTTTCCTCGGCGGTCCCGCCCTGGCCCGGGCTCGAGGACCTGGACCGGATCCGGGCGTGGGGCGCGGCGGTCGCGACGAACGACGCGCTGCCGACGGTCCGGGGCTACCGCGAGAGGGCGCGGCCGGCGGCGCTCCGCGAGGAACTGCTGCGCGCGTTCGACGCGGGGCCGGACGCGGAGGCGCCGTGGGCCGGGGAGGCGCGGGCGCTGCTTTCGCGCTATGCGACGAACTTCACCGGCTGCGCGTTCCTGACGGCGCCCACGTCGTTCTGCGCGCGCGTGGCGGCGTTCGCGGAGACGAACGGCTGCGCGGACCCGGCGCTGCTCTGGATCGGGTCGGGGCGCTGGCAGGAGAAGAAGGACGGTCCGGTGCCGGAGGGCGCGGGGCGCCTGCTCGCGGCGCTGGACGCGGCCGCGGAGGGTCCGCGCGCGACGCCCCTGGGGCGCTTCCTGGCGGCGAGCGCGCGCCAGCGCTTCGCGCGTGGGGAGGAGGCGCGGGCGGCGGCGAAGGCGGAGGCGCTGCGGCGCGGGGCGGCGTGGGCGACGGACTTCGCCTCGCGGCCGGGCGGCGCGGAGCCGGCGCTGGACGCGCTGGAATGGTTCTTCGGGGCGCGCAGCGCCGCGCTCGCGGAGGCGCTCGAAACGACGGAGGGCGCGGACCCGTGGCTCGCGGGCGTGGTGCGCGGCGGCGCGGAGATCGACGCGGCGTGGGCGGCGCGCGGATCGGGCTGGGGCAGCACGGTGACGCGGGAGGGCTGGAAGGGCTTCTCGGAGCATCTCGGGCGGGCGCGCGAGGCGCTCGTGCGGGCGTGGGAGGCGCATCCGGAGCTGCCGCAGGCGCCGGCGGCGATGCTCTCGGTCGCGGGCGGGGGCTGCGGGGGCGGCGGGGAGCTGGACCTCTGGTTCGGGCGGGCGGTGGCGGCGCGGATCGACCACGTGGAGGCGTGGTGGCAATACAGCTGGTTCAACCATCCGCGCTGGGGCGGGAGCGTGCAGCGGGTGCTGCGGATCGCGCGCGGGGCGGACGCGGCCGGGCATCCCGGCTCGATGCTGCCGTTCTGCTTCGTGCAGATCGTGGACCGCGCCTCGGTGGACGGCGGCGCCTCGCCGCGCGCCCGCCGGGCGTTCTGGGAGAAGCGCGGGAAGCTGCACGAGCGCTTCGTGGAGGCCGGGCGCGGCGTGGTGGCGGACCCCGCCACGCCGGGGGACTACCGCAAGGCTCTCGCCTGGACGCTCGCGCAGGACCTGGCGGCCGGCGGCGACGCGGAGGGCGGCATCGCCCTGCGCGCCTCGGCGCATCCGGGCGACCTCTTCGAGCGGCTGCAGTCGGAGGTGCTGGTGCCGTTCGCCGTGGGGCCGGGGATGGAGGCGCCGTGGGGCGACCGGGGCTGGGGCGACGTGCAGCTTGTCGCGCAGGGGCTCGCGGACGCGTCGCTCTTCTCGATGCCGAACAACCGGGGCTGGGGCTCGTTCTACGACCGCACGGTGCGCGAGGGGGGCGACGACCCGGTGCTGTGCTGGGGCTCGGTCGTGGGGCAGCGCAAGTGGGGCTGGAACGACCGCGCGCGGGAGCAGCTCTCGCTGCTGGAGGAGCGCCTGGCGGGCGGGGGCGCGACGCGCTTCCAGCGGATGCTCGCGGCGCAGGCGCGCCAGATGCTGGACCCCTCGCCGACGCACGCCGCGGCGTTCGTCCGCGCGGCCGGCCGCTGGCGCGCGTCGCTCGGCGCCGATCTTCCGGCCGAGCGCATCGACCGGATGCTCGATATGCTCGGCTACGGCGCGGCGGCCGCCGCCGCGCCGGAGGCCGCGGCCGATCCCGCGGCGCCGGAGGATCCCGGGGCGGAGGCGGCGGGGGAGGACGGCCCCGCGGCGGGGACGGCGGGGGCGAATGCGGCGGGGGCGGCGACGGCCGCCGCGCCGCCGCCCGGCACGCACGCGGACTTCGTGGCGCGCGTCTACCTGCCGCTTCTGGAGGCCGAGATCCTCGCCCCGCTCGAGGCGCTCGACGCGGGGGCGCCGTGGCGGGCGGACGCTCTGGCGGCCGTCCGGGGCTTCCTGGAGCGCTTCGCGCGCGAGGAGCGGCGGCCCGACCCGCGCCTGCTCGCCCGGGCGTCCAGCGCGGACGGCCGCGGCTGCGAATGGCCGTTCGTGCGGGCCCTGGCGGCCTGGCACCGCCTCCTGGGGCAGGACGAGGACGAGCATGCCCGCGGCAAGGCCGCCCGCGCGATGTCCGCCGCGGCGCTCGACCTCGCCCGCGACCCCGGGGCGAGCCCGCTCGCGGCCTTCGTCCTGCTGCGCCAGACGGCGGCGGCGCTCGCGGAGGAGGGCGTGGCGCCGGACCCGGGGCTCGGCGCCGCGCTCGGACGCACGTTCGCCGCGCTCGCGGCCGCGCGGCCGTGGCGCGGGGAGGAGGCGCGGGCTCTGTGGTGGCTCGCGCGCGG
>CAMOEO010000406.1 GCA_946612175.1 uncultured Verrucomicrobiota bacterium | reverse complement strand
CTACTACGCCGCCGTCGTCAGGCCCTTCGAGGCCCGCCCCGACCTCGACGACGCCGTCTGGTACGCCCGCGCCGTCCTCGGCCTCGCGGCCCTTCTCGCCCCCGAATCGCCGGAGGAGTCCGCCAACGTCCTCCGCAAGATCGCCGGCACCGACCTGCCCGGCGCCGAGGAGGCCGCCCGCCGCCTCGACGCCCTCCCCGCCGCCCCCTAGCCCTTCCATCACCTTTCAACCCCTTCAACCCTTCAACCCCTTCAACCCCTTCAACCCCTTCAACTCCTTCAACCCTTCAACCCCTTCAACCCTCTCCCATGCTCCCCCTCCTCCAATCCGGCGGCCTCGCCCTCTGGCTGATCCTCGTCCTCGCCGTCCTGGCGCTGGCCGTCTTCCTCGAGCGCTCGCTGCAGCTGCACCGGGACCGCATCGACGAGACCGACTTCCTCGAGGGCATCTTCAACGCGATCCGCCGCGGCAACGTCCAGGAGGCGATCGCGCTCTGCGACGAGACGCCCGGCCCCGTCGCCCGCCTCGCCGCCATCGCCATCCGCCGCCGCGCCTCCCCGCGCGAGGAGCTCGTCGCCGAGCTCGACCAGGCCGGCCTCGCCGAGATCGCGCGCATGGAGCGCCGCCTCGCGTTCCTCGCCCTCTGCGCCCACACCGCCCCGCTGCTCGGCCTCCTCGGCTCCGTCCTCGGCATCCTCCGCTCCCTGCTCGCCTGGCGCGCCGCGCTCCCGCTCGTCGGCACCGCCGGCATCGTCGACGGACTCGTCGAGGCGGCCCTCACGACCGCCGCCGGCCTCGCCGTCGCCATTCCCTGCTACCTCGGCTTCAACGTCCTCGTCGTCAAGGTCGACCGCCTCGTCCTCGACATGCGCGAGGCCTGCTCCGAGTGCGTCCACTTCTTCGCCACCCTCCAGGACGAAGCCACCCATGCGTAGCCTCTTCCGCAGAAGCGTCCCCGCGCCCGCCCCCGCGCCGCCCCCGCAGCCCGGCGCCCCCGCGCCCGAGTACCGCCCGCTCGCGTGGTTCCGCCCCGGCGTGCAGCGCACGCTCCGCAACCGCTACCGCCTCCCCCGCCGCGTCTCCCCCGCCGCCCTCCTCTTCGTTCCGTGGATCGACGTCCTGCTCGTCGTCGGCGCGGCCTGCCTCTTCCACTCCGCCACGTGCGGCGTCCCGGCCGAGACCTTCCGCCTCGACGGCGTCGAGGCCCCCTCCGTCTCCCTCCCCGACGCCCCCTTCGCCTCCGCCGCCCGGTCCTCCCTCGTCCTCGTCGTCCGCAGGCTCCCGCCCGATGCCCTCGCCGGCGCCCCCCTCGCCCCGGAATGCCTCCCCGCCCAGGCCTTCCTCGACAACGTCGCCTGGAACCTCTCCCGCCCCGACCGCGCCGCCGCGTTCCCCGAAGCCGTCGCCGCCGCCGCGAAGGCCGTCGCCGAGCGAAGCGCGCTGGTCTACATGGACGCCGACCTCTCGCATCGCGACGCCCTCCGCCTCGCCGCCATGCTGCGCGCCGCGGGGCTCGAGTCCGTCGCCTTCGCCACCCGCCCCGACGCCCCGGCGCCCTCCCGTCCATGACCCCCCTCCCCGCCAGAAGGCGCCGCATCCCCCGCCGGCGCTTCCACGCGCTGCGGATCGACACCCTTCTCGTCCTGGCCGCGACGGCGCTCCTCGTCTTCGCCTTCCCCCGCCCCTCCGCCTTCCTCCCCCCCGCGCCGAAACCGCCGCCGTACGGACCGGCTGCCGCCGGCGCCGGAGCCGGCCGCGCCCCGTCCGGCCCGGCGTCCATCCGCTTCTCGATCCTCCCTCCCCGCCTGTCTTCCCCCGCCTCCGCCCGCTTCTTCTCCCCCACCCTCCTCCCCTTCGGCACCGACGGCTATCTTCCCGGCCTCGCCGCCCTTCCCGAGCCCGACGCCGCCGTCGACGCCCGCCGCCCGCTCGCCCCGCCCGAGACCGCGCCCGCTCCGCCCGTCCATCTTCGCCTCCCGATTCCTGTCGAGACGCTCGAGGCCCGCCTCTCGCAGGCCCCCGGCCTCTTTCCCGTCGCGGTCCAGCCCGTGCGCTTTCCGCGCCATCCCCGCCGTCGCGCGCCCCGCGGCGAAGCGCTGCTCTTCCCGTCCTCCGACGGCACCGCCCCGACCGTCTTCCTCGACACCGCCGGCGACCCAACCCTCGACACGGCATCCCTCCTCTCCCGCGCCTTCGAACTGCGCCTCCCGCCGTCCTCCACCAACGAGACCGCCGTCCGCGTCCCTCTCGCCGACCTCCCTCCCCGCTAGCGCGGTGTAGCCGTTTCAAAGAGTCTTCGGTCGCGATCCAGCACTCCCTTTAGCCCCGAATCCAACAACCTTGTTCTACAATATTTTTCTTTTGAAATTTCAAGATTAATTTTCGTTGTTGATTTTCCCCGCTTTCCGTGCTATTCTTTCCCCATGCCCTACGGATGTTCCTCCACCTCCCGCTACCGCTGGCGCGCCGACCGCGAGCCAGACGCGATCTACTCCGGTCTGTTCTCCCCCGCAACGGAGGATCGCTACAACGGAA
>CAMOEO010000405.1 GCA_946612175.1 uncultured Verrucomicrobiota bacterium | reverse complement strand
GCGGTCGCGGTGCCGAGCTTGCCGACGACGATGCCGGCGGCGACATTGGCGAAGCGGGCGGCGTCGGGCAGCGGGAAGCCGGCGGCGATGGCGAGGGTGAGGGCGGCGATGACGGTGTCGCCCGCGCCGGAGACGTCGAAGACCTCGCGGGCGAAGGTGGGGATGCGCTCGAGGGGGCGGCCGCCCTCGGAGAGGAGCATGCCCTCGGGGCCGAGGGTGATGACGAGGTGGCGCGGGGCGAAGCGCTCGTGGAGGGCGGCGCAGACGGCCTCGGCGGGGAAGGGGCCGGAGGCGTCGTCGATGCCGGCGAGGCGGAGGGCCTCGGAGCGGTTGGGCGTCATGAGCGTGACGCCCGCGTAGTCGACGCCGGCGCGGGGCTTGGGGTCGAGCGTGACGATCGCGGGGCGGCGCGGGAGGGCGAGGATGCCGCGGAGGGTCTCGTTGGAGAGCAGGCCCTTGCCGTAGTCGGAGAGCAGGATCGCGTCCGCCCGTTCGGCGGCCGGGGCGAGCGTTTCGCGCAGGTCGGCCGGGGTGAGGGCGTAGACGGAGGGCTCGGCCTCGCGGTCGAGGCGGCAGACCTGCTGGCGGCGGCAGACGACGCGCGTCTTGACGATCGTGGGGATGGTCGGGGAGACGGCGCCGGGGAGCAGCCCGACGCGGCCGCCGTCGAGCAGTTCGCGCAGACGGCGGCCGTCGGGGTCCTCGCCCACCCAGCCGAACAGTTCGGTGCGCGCGCCGAGCGCGGAGAGGTTGAAGGCGACGTTGGCGGCGCCGCCGGCGACGGCGGTCTCGCGGTCGACGCGGACGACGGGGACGGGGGCCTCGGGGGAGAGGCGCGAGGCGTCGCCCCAGACGTACTTGTCGAGCATCACGTCGCCGATGACGAGGATGCGCTTGGAGGGGATGGCGGCGAGGATGGCGTCGAGATCCATGGGGCGAAGGGGGAAAGAGGTTGAACGGGTTGAAGGGGTTGAAGAGGTTGAAGAGGTTGAAGAGGTTGAAGGGAGTCGGGGGCGCGGGGGAAAAGGGTCAGAGGGCGGGGGTGGGGGACGTGGGAGAAAGGAGGCGGTCGAGGGCGGCGCGGGAGGAGGCGCGGACCTCGTCGAAGAGGGAGCGGCCCTCGGCGTCGATGCCGACGAGGGCGGGGAAGTCCTCCACTTCGAGCGTCCAGCAGGCCTCGGTGGCGCCGAACTCGTCGAGCAGATGGACGGCGGCGACGCGGCGCACGCGGCGGGCGAGGAGCGCGGCGGCGCCGCCGACGGCCTGGAGGTAGACGCAGCCGTGCTGGCGGCAGGCCTCGGCGGTGCGCGGGCCCATGCCGCCCTTTCCGACGATGGCGCGGAGGCCCTCGCGGGCGATGATGCCGGCCATGTAGGGCTCCTCGCGGGAGGACGTGGTGGGACCGGCGGCGACGACGCGCCAGGCGTCCGTGGCGGGGTCTCGGACGACGACGGGGCCGCAGTGGAACAGCACGCCGCCGCGGAGGTCGACGGGGCAGGGATGCCCGTCGGCGAGGTGCTTGTGGAAGCGGTCGCGCCCGGTGTGGATCGTGCCGGAGAGGAGGACCGGGTCGCCGGCGCGGAGAGCGCGGACGGCGGCTTCGTCGAGCGGGGTGCGAAGGGCGCGCATGGGGGCGGCGGGAGGCTAGCGGGCGAAGGAGCGGGGCGGCGGGAGGACGCGGCGGATCGGGACCGGGGCGGGGGGCGCCGCGGGAGGTTCCGCGGAAGGAGGCGCGGGGGGCGTGGCGACGGAGGGCGTGGCGACGTCGGCGACGGGCGTGGCGGGGTCGTCCGCCTCCTCGTCTCCGCCTTCGGGGAGGATTTCGCCGAGGGGGTCGGGGACGACGGGCTCGGGGGGCGTCCCGGAGGAGGCGGCGCGCCAGACGAGGACGGAGGCGACGAGAAGGACGGCGACGCCGGCGATCCCGGCGAGGAGGGCGGGGCGGCGGCGGACGGAGGCGGGCGGGCGGAGGCGGGACGCGGCGCGGCGGAGGGCGGCTGCCGCCGCCGCGAGGCGGAGGGCGGCGGGGGAGGGGCCGGAGGGAGCGCGCCCGGCGGGGGCGAAGAGATCCTCCTTTTCGCGTTCGGGAGCGGGGACGGGCGCGGGCTTCGCGGGTAGGGGCTTCGCGGGGGCGGACTTCGCGAGAATGGGGGTGGGGTCGGATGCCGCCGCCGCGGGCGCGGGGGCGGGGCCGGAGGGGGCGGGGCCGGCGCCGGGGAAGACGAGGGGCGGTCCGTCGAGGGGGGGGGGGTCGGGGGCGACGGGGGGGCCGCCGCCGGGGGCGAGGGAGGAGAGGACGGGCGCCTCGGGCTCGGGGAGGTGCTTGACGACGGGGCGGGTGTCGATCTCGGTGTGGTGGATTTCGTTGCGGGGCCCCTCGCGCGGGGAGGGGGGCGGCTCCGGGGCGGGGACGCCATGCTCGACGGCGGCGACGCGCTTGGCGGGGAGGGGGGCGGGCTCGGGGCGGTTTTCGAAGGGCAGGGGGGCGGCGGAGACCTTCTTCGCGACGGGTGCGGGGGGCGCGGAGGGCGCGGGCGTGGGGG
>CAMOEO010000404.1 GCA_946612175.1 uncultured Verrucomicrobiota bacterium | reverse complement strand
TCGAGCCGCGCGACTGGGACCACTTCCTCGACGTCGCCGACCGTCGCCTCGCCCCTTGAACCTTTCAACCTTTCAACTTTTCAACCATTCAACTTTTCAACCGTGAAACGCACCGACTGGTTCGCCGAAGCCCGCTTCGGCCTGTTCATCCACTGGGGCCTCTACGCGCTGCCCGCCCGCCACGAGTGGGTGATGAGCTCCGAGCGCATCGCCCCCGAGGCCTACCGCACGTACTTCGAGCGCTTCGACCCGGACCTCTTCGACCCGCGCGAATGGGCGCGCGCCGCGAAGGCCGCCGGCATGCGCTACGTCGTCGTCACGGCGAAGCACCACGAGGGCTTCTGCCTGTGGGACTCCAAAGTCACGGACTACAAGGCGACCAACACGCCCGCGAAGCGCGACCTGCTGCGCGGGATCGTCGACGCCTTCCGCGCCGAGGGCCTCCGCATCGGGCTGTACTACTCGCTCCTCGACTGGCACCACCCCGACTTCACGATCGACCCGCATCACCCGCTGCGCGACCTCCCGACGGAGGAGATCGAGCGGCTCAACGCGAAGCGCGACATGCGGCGCTACCGCAAATACATGCGCGACCAGGTGCGGGAGCTGCTCACGGGCTACGGGAAGATCGACATCCTCTGGTTCGACTTCTCCTACCCGGAGCTTTCGTACCGAGGCCTCCCCGGCAAGGGGCGCGACGACTGGGACAGCGCCGCGCTCGTACGGCTCGCGCGCAGGCTCCAGCCGGACATCATCCTCGACAACCGGCTCGACCTGCCCGGCGCCGGCGACATCGAGACGCCCGAGCAGTTCCAGCCGGACGAGCCCCCGCGCCTCCCCGACGGCTCGATCGCGCCGTGGGAGGGCTGCCAGACGCTCTCCGGCTCGTGGGGCTACCACCGCGACGAGGCGACCTGGAAGAGCGACAAGCAGTGCATCGAGCTGCTCGTCCGCCACGTCGCGCGCGGCGGCAACCTGATCATGAACGTCGGCCCCACCTCGCGCGGCTACCTCGACGGCCGCGCCCTCGCCAAGCTCGACGCCTACGCGCGGTGGATGGCCCTCCACGAGCGCGCCATCCGCGGCTGCACGATGGCGCCGCCCGAGTTCCCGGAGCCCAACGGCGCGCGCTACACCTGGAACCCCGCTACGCGGCGGCTCTACGTCCACATCGTCGACTGGCCCTTCCAGCACCTGCACCTGCCGGGCCTTTCGGGAAAGGTCGCCTACGCGCAACTGCTGCACGACGGCTCGGAGATCGCCTTCGACGAGCGCGCCACGCAGGTCTGCGGCCACGGCGCCACCCCGAAGGGCGCCGTCACGCTGCACCTGCCCGTCCGCAAGCCCGATGTCGAGATCCCCGTCGTCGAGGTCTTCCTCAAGGAATCCTGATGTGCTAGAATCCGCGCCATGAAGACAACGGCTGAGAACGGCTCCCCGCGCCGGCGGGCGACGGTGCGCGACATTGCGCGCGCGGCGGGCGTGTCGCCCGGAGCCGCGAGCGTCGCGCTCAACGGCGGCACGAGCCGCATCGGCGTCTCGGCGGCCACGCGCAAGCGCGTCCGGGAGGCCGCGGCGCGCCTCGGCTACCGCATCAACGCCGCCGCGCGCGCCACGAGCACCGGCCGCTACGGCGCGGCGGGCATGGTCTTCGGGAGCAACCCCGTCGACAGCTACGTGGGGGCGGGCCGCCTCGACGCGTTGCTGCGCGCCTTCGGCGCCGCGGGGATGAACCTGAGCCTCTCCTGCCTGGACGACGCGTTCCTCACGGACGAAAACGCCGTCGCGGGCGCGCTCTCGCGCCTCTACGCCGACGGCCTCCTCGTCGCCTACAACTCCCGCGTCCCCCGCGCGTTCCCGCGGCTGCTCGAAAAGCTCCGCGTGCCGGCGGTGTGGATCAACACGAAGCGCCCCGCGTGCGCCGTCTACCCCGACGACTGCGCGGGCACCGAGGCGCTGGCCCGCCGCTTCCTCGCGCAGGGGCGGACCGACCTGGTCTTCGCGGCCGACCCCGGGCGCTCGCACTACAGCTTCGCCGACCGCCGCGCGGGCTTCGAGGCGGCGGCGCGGGCGGCCGGGATCCGACCGCAGGTCGTCGTCGCGCGCCTCGACCGTCGCACGGGCGTCGCCTCGGCCGAGCCCTACCGCGCGCTCTTCGCCGACCCGCGGCGCAGGCCCGCCATCCTCGTCTACGCGACCGGGCCGATCCTGGACGCGGTCCTCGCCGCCGCGCGGGCGGCGGGCCGGCGCCACGGGCGCGACTGGTTCCTTGCGACCTTCGCCGAGAAGCCGCTCGACGTGGACGGTGCGCCCGCCGCCGTCGCGCAGGTGGACGAACGCGCCTTCGCCGCCGCGGTCCTCGATGTCTTCCGCCGCGTGACGGCCGACCCCGCCACGCCGGTGCCGTCCGTCGCCATTCCCTACGACGTCCGGCCGTAGCCCCTCGCGGGACCTGCAAGGGGGAATGACAAAGTTTGGTCACACCCCCGACGCGCTCGACGCTTGCCGCACGGCCGGCATTCTGGTATCATCCGCCGCATACGC
>CAMOEO010000403.1 GCA_946612175.1 uncultured Verrucomicrobiota bacterium | reverse complement strand
CCGCGCCGTAGGGCGGCAGCTCCAGCTCGAAGCGGGTGGCGCCGCCGGCCGGGCGGCCCTCGAGCGGGACTTCTCGGTCCGTCTCGGCGAACCAGGCCGTCAGCGCGGCGGAGGGGCCCGGCAGCTCGGCCGCGAAGCGGATCGGCTCGCGCCGCTGCTGCACGAGCAGCTCCAGGTCCTCGGCGCCGTTCTCCTTGTGCAGGTGCAGCACGGAGGGCGCGTCGCCGAGCAGGCGCAGGCCCGTGCGGCTCTTTTCCGCGAAGGATTCGCCGAAGCGCAGCTCCGCGCCGCCGGGGAGGCCGTCCACGCGGCGCGGCGCGCCCGTCATGTGGACCGGGATCCCGGCGCGCGCGGCCTCCGCGGCGAGCCGGCCGATCCGCTCGGGCAGGAAGCCGGCCGGGGGGAACACGAGCCGGGCGTAGCGGTCGCCTCGCGGCGTCACGAGACGGCCTCCTTCGACGCGCGAGGCGGCGAGGATCTCCTCGTTGACGAAATCGAAGTCGACCTGGCGCGCGGCCAGTTCGCGCACGATGCGCCAGATCTCCTCGCGCAGGGCCGCGGCGGGGGCGGCTCCTCCCGCGGCGAGCCCGGGCAGGAGCCGCCGGAACTGCCCGTAGGGCAGGTAGACGAGCGCCTCCGCACGGGGTTCGCCCGCGGCGAGCCGCGCCCCCAGCCGCGCGACGAAGTCCGTGTAGGCGCGGTAGTCGGCGTCGGGCAGGAGGCGCTCGTCGTAGTAGGACGCGAACACGGTCGTGCCGCGCGCGAACTGCTGCGCGGCGGTGCAGCGCATCATCGGCAGCGTCAGCGGATCGGTCCCGTTGTACATGTGGGAGATCTCGCACAGGACGTCCTTGCGGCCGTAGTGGCGCGCCGCGGACGCGGCCAGCCGCGAATCGTCGCCCGGCGCGCGCGTCTCCGGCAGGGAGTCGAGGCGGTCCGTCCCCGGCACGTGCATCCGCCCCAGCGCGCGCAGCAGGTCGCCGCAGACGACGACGTGGTCCTCGATCCGCCAGGCGTTGCGGAGGTGTCCGGCCGACCGGACGCCCAGCGCCTCGGCGCGGCGGCGGTAGGGCTCGAACCACCCCGCCTCCACCGCGTCCGGGAGGAGCTCCCAGAACCGCTCCCGCAGCCGGTCGGCGCGTTCGCCCGCGCCCTCGAAGATCTCCGGCAGCGCGGAGAGCCGTCCCTCCATCCCGCGTTCGACCGCGGCGCTCCACGGGAGGAACGGGAGAATCGGGATCGCGAGGTCGGCGGGCTCGAGGATCGCCTGCGAGGGAAACGGCGTCCGCCCGGGCGTCCGCCCCTCCGGCCACGGCTCGTGGACCGCGAGCCCCGGCTCGTCGGAGAAGAACGCCTCCGCCTTCGCCAGGCGCGCCGGGCCGAGGCGGCGCGCGTATTCGTCGAGCGTGAGGCGCAGGAAGCGCTCCGTCGCGTCCGGGTTCATCGCGCACGGCGGACGCGAGGCGGTGCGCAGCCCCTGGCAGACGTAGGACCCCTCGTAGTGCGTGCGCACGAAGAAGGCGTAGACGCGCCACGCCCCCGTCTCCGGGGGGCGCCACGCGAGCCCGCCGCCGGCCGTGCGGAAGCGCGAGACGTCGGCCGTCCGGTCGAACCGGAGCGCGCCGTCCGCGTCCCTCGGGACCGCGAAGGCGAACCGCAGCGAGCCGTGCCCATAGGGGCTCTGGACGCGAACCGGCGCGCCCGCGCCGGCCGCGTCGCGCGCCACGCAGCAGAGCGCCTGCGCCTCCCACTCGGGATGGTCCCGCAGGACGAGCCCGCCGGCCAGGCCGCTGGGGTAGTACTGCTCGTCGTAGATCCAGACGCGCAGGCCGAGCGCGACCGCCTCGTCGAAGGCGAAGAGGAAGCGCTCCCACGCCGCCTCGTCCTCCAGATACCGGTCGAAGTCGACATTGATCACGACGCCGCCGAAGCCCAGCGCCTTCAGCCGGGCGAGCCGCGCCGCGACGCAGGCGCGCTTCGCGGCCTCGTCCGCGCCTTCGGGCCAGCCATTCGGCTCCTTCATGCCGATCGGCGTGAAGCGGAAGTCGTGCACGATCTGCAGCGGCCGGAACGCGTCGGGATTGCCTTTCATGGGCGCGGATTCTACGGTTCCGCGAGGAGGGAGTCAATCCTCCCGGGACCGGCCCTTCGACGAAAGGACGACAGGACGGCAGGACGAAAGGTCGCGCCCCGTTCGCAGGAGGGGAAAAAAACATGTATCCTCCGGCCCCCCTTTCGTGTAGAATGGACGAACACGCAAGTCCCCTTCCCTTCTCACCCACCCCCCCACCCTCCCATGAGCATCTCCATCGACCAGAACGCACAGCTCGCCCAGTTCGTCCGCTTCGCCGACGCCGCCGCCGACAAGGACGTCGTCTCCTAGGCCCTCGCGCCGCGCCTTTCAACCTTTCATGGACGTCCGTGAAACGATCGAGGAGCTCCGGGCCGCGCTGGCGGAGCTGGAATCGGGAGAGGGGCTCTCGCGGTTCGTGGAGGGCCACGGGCTGCAGAGCCGCGTCTTCGTCTTCTCGTGGGAGTCGGAGGAGCTGTCGA
>CAMOEO010000402.1 GCA_946612175.1 uncultured Verrucomicrobiota bacterium | reverse complement strand
CGGAGGTGCGCAGAGAGCTGAACCGCAGGATGCAGGCGGCGGCCGAGGCGCTGGCGCGCTGGGAGGGGGAGCGGGCGCTCGCCCGGGAGAGCTTCGCCCGCGCCGCGGCGCGCGAGCCCGCCTTCCCGGAGGCGCCGCGCCGCCTGCTCGAGGCCGCGCTCGGCGACAAGGAGGAGATGCGGCGCCGCCTCGACGAGACGCTCCGGCGCGAGCCGGACTGCCCCGGCGCCCGCTCGCTCTTCCTCTGGGGGCTGCGGCCCGAATGGGGCGGGAGCCACGCCGAGATGCTCGCCTTCGGCGACGAATGCCTCGCCGCGCTCGACGCCGACCCCGCGCCGGACCCGCGCGAGACGGCGCTGGTCTGGGCCGAGGCGCGCTTCGCCGTCGCGAGCGGGCTCGGCGCCGGCTGGGAGGAGCCCTTCCGCGGCGCGGCGGCCGTGGAGGCCGCCGACCGCCTCTGCGCCGCGCTCCTCGCCGCGCCGGGCGCCGGCGTGCAGGAGCGCAAGGACGCGCTCTGGCTCCCGGTCTGGCCGCTCTGGGCCAACAACCGCTTCGACCGCCTCGCCGTCGCCGCCGACCGCGCCGTGATGGCCGAGGGCGACGACGCCCGGATCGCCGTCGGCTTCGACCCCTCCCACCCGATGAACCGCCACGCCTCCGGGATGGCCGCGGGGCTCTGCGGACCCCGCCACGAGAAGGTCGCCGCGGCGCTCTCGCTCTGGCGCGCCGCCGGCGACCCGGCCGGCGCGCGAGCCGCGTTCGAGGCGCTGCGCGACGGCGCCGCGCCCGCGAACGGCATCGAGCTGTGGGAGCGCTCCTTCGTCGAAGGCCGCCTCGCCGTCCTCGGCGCCCTCCTCTCGGCCCGCACCGGCGAACCCTACGAGCTCGTCCCGCGCGAGGGCTGGAGCGGCCGCGAAGGATTCTGGGCCACCTGGAACAGCTCCGTCCGCCTGAGCGGCGGCGCCTGGCGCTGCGCCTACCGCGGCACCGGCGAGCTGCGCTCCGCCGAGCCCGTCCTCCCCGCCGACTGCGCCCTCGCCGCCACCGTCTCCGCGGACGGCGCCGCGGCCTCCGACCCCGCCGTCCCCGTGCGCCTCTACCTCCTGCCGGACATGGGCGAATGGGACTCCGCCGCGCGCCCCGCGCTCCTGGCCGCGCGCGAGGACGGCCGCTGGACGCTGGGCTGGGCCCGCCTCCGCCACGTCGACGACGCCCTCTCCTTCGGCCGCGACGAGATCGCCGAACGCTTCGGCCCGCGCGTCGGCGTCGACCCCGGGCCCGACGGCGCCGTCCGCTTCGAGCTTCGCCTGCGCGGCGGCGACGCCGAGGTCCTCGCCGCCGGCGAGCCCCTCCCCGCGCTCGCCCTGCCCGGCGCCTTCGCCGCCGCCCCCCACCGCCTCGGGCTGGCCGGCCGCGCCTTCGCCGCCTCCTCGCTGCTCGCCCGCGGCCTCATCCCCGAAACGAAAGGAGACCTTCCGTGAACGCCCGCCCCGCCGTCCTGCTCGCCCTCCGCGGCGCCGGCTACCCCGACGCCCTCCGCGCCGCCCTGCCCGGCGCCGAGATCCTCGCCGCCCCCGACCCCGCCGCCGCGCGCGCCCTGCTGGCCGCCGGCCGCCGCCCCGCGCTCGCCCTCCTCGACGCCGATGACCTCGGCGCCGCCGAAGCCGCCGCGCTCTGCCGCGAGCTCCGCGCCGCGGGCGCCGCCGACGCGCCCCGCCCCCGGATCGTCCTGCGCCTGCGCGAACCCACGCCCGAGGCCGTCCGCGCCGCCCTGCGCGCCGGCGCCGACGACGTCCGCCCGCCCGAGCCCGCCCCGGTCCTCGCCGCGCTCGCCGCGCCCTTCCTCGAACCCGCCGCCGGCGCCGCCCCCGCCCCCGTCGAGCCCCTCACCCCCCTCGAGAGCCACCTGCTCGCCGCCCTCGCCGCCCACCCCGGCACGCCCCTCTCGCGCGAATGGCTCCTCGAATCCGCGCACGGCGGCGGCGCCAACGTCCGCGCCGACGCGATCGACAAGCGCATCTCGCGCCTCCGCCGCAAGCTCGGACCCGAAGGGTGGCGCGTCGAAACCGTGTGGGGCAGCGGCTTCCGGTGGAGCGCCGCCGAACGCCCGCCCTCCGCCGTCGTGCGCCTCGCCCGCCGCCTCCGCCGCGTCGCCCCGCTCCTCGTCCTCCTCGCCGCCCTCCTCGCCGTCCCGGCCGCCCTCCGCGCTCGCCGCGGAGACCCGCCGTCCGCCGTCGCGGCCGCCGACGCCGCCGAGGTTCCGCCCGCCGTCGCGGACGCCGCCGACGCCGAACCCCGCGAAACGCCCGCGGAGCCCGCGATCCCGCCGTCCATCGCCACCCTCCGGTCCTCCCCCCGTCCGGACTTCTCCCCCCGCCTCCGCCCGCCCGCCCGTCTCTAGACGCCACGCCGCGCCCGCTTCGCCATTGTCCGCCAACTCCCATTGCCACCAATGTCCGCCAACGCCAATGCCAATCAAAATCCAAGTCCCGTCTGGCTTCCGATTCCATTTGCATTGTCATTGCTGGCATTGCCGATTGTTGGACATTGAGAGTTGATGGACAATCCC
>CAMOEO010000401.1 GCA_946612175.1 uncultured Verrucomicrobiota bacterium | reverse complement strand
GACGACGAACTGCACCGACGGCTCGGGCTCGTCCGCCGACATCGCGGACCGCGCCGCCGCTCCGCCTAGCGCGGCGCAGGTGCGCCGGCGCGGCCGGACCGAAGGAAACGGAAGAGGGCGGTCGATTTCTCCCCCGTCGGGCGGGCGCGGGTTTCACACGAAACCCGCGCCACAAGCGCAGTTGGCGCGGCTCATGCCGCGCCAACTGCTGCGATTAGGCTAACCGGCGCTGGCCTTGCGCTGGGCCATGAGGCCGCCGGCGAGGAGGATCGCCTTCTGGCGGTCGGTGAGGGTCGCGCGGACCTTGAAGGAGCGGCCCGTGCGCTTCACCTCGACGGTCGCCTCGCCGGAAGAAGCCACGGCGGCGGCGAGGTCGGGCAGGACGAGCTCGTCGCCCGCCTCGAGCGCGTCGTAGTCGGCCGGGTCCTCGAAGAGGAACGGCACGATGCCGAAGTTCACGAGGTTCGCTGCGTGGATGCGCTCGATGGTCTTGGCGAGCACCGCGCGCACGCCCAGATACATCGGGCAGAGCGCGGCGTGCTCGCGCGAGGAGCCCTGGCCGTAGCTTTCGCCGGCGACGATCACGTTGCCGACGCCCGCCGCCTTGTTCGCGAGGCAGCGGTCGTGGAAGGTCGGATCGACGGGCTCGAAGACGTATTTGGCGTAGACCGGGACGTTGCTGCGGAACTTCAGGCGCGCGCCGGCCGGCATGATGTGGTCGGTCGTGATCTTGTCGCCGACCTTGATCGCGACCTGCGCGGGGAGCGAGGCGGGGAGCGGGGCGCCGTCCGGCACCTCGCCGATGTTCGGGCCGCGCGCGATCGTCGCGTCCGGCACGCCGACGCCCGCGGTCTCGCGGTAGAGGAACATCGAGTCGTCGATGCCGAAGCGGTCGGGGAAGCGCACGGGCGCGACGGTCTCCGCCGCGGTGGGGTCCGTGACGACGCCCGTCAGGGCCGCGGCGACGGCGCTCTCGGGCGAGACGAGGTAGACCTGCGCGGACTTGGTGCCCGAGCGGCCCTCGAAGTTGCGGTTGGAGGTGCGGAGCGAGACGGCGTTCGTGCCGGGGCTCTGGTGGTTGCCGATGCAGAAGCCGCAGGCGTTCTCGAGGATGCGCGCGCCGGCCTCGACGAGGTTCTGGAAGAGCCCTTCGCGCATGAGCTCCAGGACGACCTGGCGCGAGCCGGGCGCGACGCCGAACGAAACGTCCGGGTGGATTTTCTTGCCGGCGAGCAGCAGCGCGACGGTCTTGAGGTCGCGGTAGGAGGAATTGGTGCAGGAGCCGACGAGGACCTGGTTCACCTTCTTGCCGGCGAGCGAGGCGATCGTGGCGACGTTGCCCGGGTTGTGCGGGCAGGCGGCCATCGGCTCGACCTTCGCAAGGTCGAGCTCGAACGTCTCCTCGTAGTCGGCGTCGGGGTCGGCGGCGAGCGGGACCCAGTCCTGCTCCCGGCCCTGCGCGGCGAGGAAGCGGCGCGTCTCGTCGTCGGACGGGAAGACGGACGTCGTGACGCCGAGCTCGGTGCCCATGTTCGTGATCGTCGCGCGCGAGGGGACGTCGAGCGACGCGACGCCGGGGCCGGCGTATTCCATCACGCGTCCGACGTTGCCGGACGAGCCGTATTTGGCGAGGACGGCGAGGATGACGTCCTTGGCGGAGACGCCGGGGCGGAGCGCGCCGGTAAGCCACACGCGCACGACGCGCGGCGCCGTGATGTAGTAGGGGCCGCCGGCCATCGCGACGGCGACGTCGAGACCGCCCGCGCCCATCGCGAGCATGCCGATGCCGCCGCCCGTCGGGGTGTGCGAATCGGAGCCGATGAGCGTCTTGCCGGGCTTGCCGAAGCGCTCGAGGTGGAGTTGGTGGCAGATGCCGTTGCCGGGGCGGGAGAAGACGATGCCGAACTTCTTCGCGACCGACTGGAGGTAGGCGTGGTCGTCGGCGTTCTCGAAGCCGACCTGGACCGTGTTGTGGTCGACGTAGGAGACCGAGAGCTCGGTCTTGACGCGCTCGGCGCCCATGCGCTCGAACTGGAGGTAGGCCATCGTGCCGGTGGCGTCCTGCGTGAGCGTCTGGTCGATCCGGAGGGCGATCTCCGCGCCGGGCGTGAGCTCGCCCGAGACGAGGTGTGCGGAAAGCAGCTTGTAGGTGAGGTTCATGGCGCGGAAGTATACCCGAACCCCCGCGCCCCCGCAAGGGTCCGCGTCAGGGCGCGGAAACGCTGGAGGCCCAGGAGTCCGCGCAGTCGGCGAGCAGGCCGTAAAGACCGTCGACGCGGGGCCCGGCGCGCAGCGCCCAGGCGCCCGCGACGGCGAACACCGCGCGGGCGCGGACGGCCGGGACGGCGGGGAACGGCGCCCAGTCGGTCGCGGCGCCGACGACGGCCGCGGCGGCGTCGGCCGCGGTGGGGCGCACCTCGAGGACGATGTCCGGCGCGAGCGCGGCGGCCTCGTCCACGGAAAGGGCGACCCAGCTGCCGGGGGCCTCGCACGCGTTCGGAAGGCCGACGCCCTCGAGCACGCCCTGGTGGAACGAGTCGCGCCCGGCGACGACCACCGTGGCGGGGACGGCCGGC
>CAMOEO010000400.1 GCA_946612175.1 uncultured Verrucomicrobiota bacterium | reverse complement strand
CCCGATGGCCGTCCGCGGCGCGATCTGGTACCAGGGCTGCTCGAACGTCGGCCGCGCCGAGCAGTACAAGACGCTCCTCCCCGCCGTCGTCGGCGAATGGCGCGAGGGCTTCACGACGCCAGACGGCTGGCTTCCGTTCTATATCGTGCAGCTCGCCGCCTTCATGCAGACGCACGAACAGCCCGTCGACTCCGCCTGGGCCGCGATGCGCTGGGCACAGACGCAGATCGGGCGGACCTGCGGCGGCACGGCCGTCGCGATCGACGTCGGCGACCACGGCGACATCCACCCGAAGAACAAGCGGGCGGTCGGCGAACGCCTTGCCGCGCTCGCCCTTGCGCAGACCTACGATCGCACCGACCAGGAGCTGAGCCCCGTGCCGCGGGAATCGGCCTCGTTCCATGACGGTGCCGTCGAGGTGGCGTTCGTCGACCAGCGCTTCGCCCGTCTCGACAGCCGGCCCGTCCGGTTCGCCCCGGACAAGGAGGTCCGCGGCTTCGAACTGGCCGGCGCGGACGGCCGCTTCGTCCGCGTCGCCGCCCGGACGTGCGACGCCCGCGACACCGTCCGCGTTTCGGTGCCGCAAGGCATGGAGCCCGTCCGCGTCCGCTACGCCTGGGACGACTACCCCGACTGCGACCTCGCGACCGAGGCCGGCCTCCCCGTCGGCCCCTTCGAACTCCCCGTCTCCGCCTCCCGCTAGCCCTCCCCTCCCCTCCCCTTCACTCCCCTTCACTCTTAACTCTTCACTCTTCACTCTTCACTCTTCACTGTTAGTTGTTAGCTGTTAGCTGTTCGTTGTTAGCTGTCCCCATGAACCCTCCCCCCTCCGAAACCTCCGCCTGGTTCCTCGCGCAGCCCGCCGCCTTCCACGAGAAGTGGATGGCGATGGCGCTCGCGGAGGCGCGGCCGAGGAGGGAGAGGTGCCGATGGGCTGCGTCGTCGTGCGCCGCCTGCCCGACGGCACCGCGCGTCCCGTCGGCCGCGCGCACAACGGCACCGAGTCGCTCAAGGACCCGACCGCGCACGCGGAGGTCCTCGCCATCACGCAGGCGGCGGCGGACGTCGGCGACTGGCGGCTCACCGACTGCGCGCTCTACGTCACGAAGGAGCCGTGCCCGATGTGCGGCGGCGCGATCGTCCTCGGGCGCCTCGCGCTCGTTGCCTGGGCCGCCTCCGACCCGAAGCGCGGCGCGCACACGGTCTTCGGGATGTTCTCGCATCCGGGGCTCAACCACCACCCCGCCACGCTCTTCCCCGTCGGCGGACCCGAAATCCTCGCCGAGCTGCAGGGCTTCTTCCGCGACCTGCGCCGCGAGCGCGGCTAGCTAGCGCGCGTCCCACGCCGCGCGCATCGCGTAGGCGGAGATCGCGAGGGCGGAGACGACGTTGAGGGAGTTCTTCGCGCCGTGGCCGGGGATCGCCACGCAGGTGTCCGACGCGGCGACGACGTCGGGGTCGAGCCCGAACCGCTCGCTGCCGAGCAGGAGCGCCGCCGGCCATTCGAACGCCGCCCCGGCGAGCGGCACGGCGCGGGAGGAGGTCTCGAGCGCGTACACGCTCCGCCCTTCCGCGCGAAGCGTCGCGAGCGCCTCGCGGACGTCGTCGAACCGCCGCCACGGCACCGTCCGCTCCGCCCCGAGCGCGCTGCGCGCCACCTGCGGGTGCTCCGGCGTGGCGGAATAGCCGCACAGCCACACCGCCTCGGCGCCGAGAAAGTCCGCCGTGCGGAAGAGCCCGCCCACGTTGAGCGCCGAGCGGAGGTTGTCGGCGACCACGACGAGCGGAAAGCGGTCCGGCGCGGCGCCGGGCGCGTCCGCGTCCGTGAGCCCCATGTCCGCGTCGGTGACGCGCGTGCGGGCGTCGACGCGCTCCAGCGGCACCAGCGCGCACAGCACCGCGCGCTCCGTCGCGCCGGGCACGAGCAGCCGCGCAAAGCCGCGCAGCCGCTCCGACTCCGCGCCCGCGAGGAAGGCGCGCGCCGCGGCGAGCGCCGGACGCTGAAGCCCGGCATCACCCGGGAGGAGCGCCGCTTCGCGGGCGGCCGGCGACGGCGCAGGCACCGCCGCGGCCCGGACGAGCCGCAGCGCCTCGCGCCACTCGGGCGTCTGTTCGTCCAGCGTGGCCATGTCGCGCCCGGCGCGAATCAGGTGGCGGGGTCGCCGGGATTCACCGGGGCGAGGGGCGCGAGGACCGCGAGGCCCGTGGCGGGGTCGCCGGCGCAGAGGACCATGCCCTCCGAGACGCCCACGCCCTTCATCTCGCGCGGGGCGAGGTTGGCGACGAAGACGACCTGCTTGCCGTCGAGGACCGAGGGGTCCGGATACGCCGCGCGGATGCCCGAGAAGATCGTGCGGTGCCCGAGCGGGCCGCAGTCCAGCTCGAACCTCACGAGCTTCTTGCTCTTCTCCACGGGCGTGCACGAAAGCACCGTCCCCACGCGCAGGTCGAGCTTCGCGAAGTCGTCGATCGAGACCGCCGGCTTCGCGGGCCGCGGCTCGCCCGGGGAGCCCGCCCCGCCTTTGCCCTGCGCCGCGGCCGGCGCCGGGGCCGCCGGGGCGTCCTTCGGCTTGCTCGCC
>CAMOEO010000399.1 GCA_946612175.1 uncultured Verrucomicrobiota bacterium | reverse complement strand
CGGAACGGACAGTTGTCGGCAAGCCCTCCGCCCGTGGGGCGGCTGCCGACCTGCGGGCAAACACATGGAGATCACGCAACCGGAACGAGCGGTTATAGGCAAGAGGTCAAGTTCGTCGGCAATCGCCGCGCCCGCGCGCGTTTTCTGGCGCGCGCGTTTTCTGGGTTGAACGGGGCGGGGAGGTGTGCTAGAATCATCGCCCAAAACCCGTTCGGGACGGAGCGTTGCGCAGTGGTAGCGCGTCTGGTTTGGGACCAGAAGGTCGTGAGTTCGAATCTCACCGCTCCGACCACTTTCCTTTCCTTCCCCACCACCGGGCCGCGCCGGGCCCACCCTTCCGGCGAACCTCCATGCCCACCTACGAAGAAGCCCAGAAGATCCTCGCCGAAAACGGCCAGTCCCACGTCCTCGCGTTCTGGGACCGGCTCGACGAGGCCGGCCGCGCGAACCTGCTCGCGCAGGTCGCCAAGATCGATTTTCCCACCGTCGCCCGCCTCCGCGGCGTCCTCGCGGACGCCCTCTCCGGCGCGGCCGCGCCCGCCGCCGCCGCGCCGATGGAGCCCGCGCCGGTCCGCGTCCTCGAGGGCGCGGAGCGCGAGGCCGCGTTCGCCCGCGGCGAGGAGGAGCTGCGCGCCGGGCGCGTCGGCGCGCTCGTCGTCGCCGGCGGCCAGGGCTCGCGCCTCGGGTTCGACGGCCCCAAGGGCTGCTATCCCGTCGGGCCGATCACGGACGAGCCCCTCTTCTTCTTCCACGCCCGCAAGCTCCTCGCCCTGAAGCGCCGCTACGGCCGCCCCGTCCCGTTCTACGTCATGACGAGCGAGACGAACGACGCCGCGACGCGCGCCTTCTTCGCCGAGCACCGCTTCTTCGGGCTCGACGAGCGGGACGTCTTCTTCTTCGTCCAGGGGATGTGGCCCGCGCTCACGCCGGAGGGCCGCATCATCCTCGACCGCCCGGACCACGTCTTCTTCGGGCCGGACGGCCACGGCGGGACCCTCGCCGCGCTCGAGCGCTCGGGCGCCCTCGCCGACATGGAGGCGCGCGGCCTCTCCTCGGTCTTCTACTTCCAGGTCGACAATCCGATGGTCGACGTCGCCGACCCGGCGTTCGTCGGCTTCCACGCCGCCGCCGGCGCCGACCTCTCGGTCAAGGTCTGCGCCAAGCGCGACCCGCAGGAGGGGCTCGGCGTCGCCGTGCGCCGCGGCGGGCGGACGGAGATCGTCGAGTACACCGAGTTCACGGACGAGCAGAAGAGCGAGCGCCTCCCCGACGGGGAGCTGCGCTACAAGTACGGCTCGGTCGCGATCCACGTCTTCTCCGTGCCGTTCCTCCGGCGCGAGGCGGACGCGGGCCTGCCGATCCACGTCGCGCACAAGAAGGTCCCGGTCGTCGACGCGTCCGGCGCGACGACGAAGCCCTCCGCGCCGAACGCCTACAAGTTCGAGAAGTTCATCTTCGACGCGCTGGCCGACGCGAAGGTCTGCCCGTGCGTCGCCTTCGACCGCGAGGAGGAGTTCTCTCCCGTGAAGAACGCGGAGGGCGCCGACTCGCCCGCGACCTGCCGCGCGGACCTCTCCCGCAAGTGGGCGCGGTGGCTTCTCGCCGCCGGCGTTCCCGTCCCGCTCGACGGCCGCGGCTATCCGCTGCGCCGCATCGAGATCGACCCCGCCTTCGCGCACGACGCCGCCGCGCTCGCCGGGCGGCTCGCCGCGCCCGGCGCGCCGGCGCCCGATCCCGCCGGCGACATCCTGCTCCGGGACGCGGACTAGGCCGCGCCCCCGAACCCGCCGCAGACGAGGAATTCCGCGATGTCCGAAACATCCACCAGGCCGACGCCCCCGGAGGAGCCGGGGGAATGGTACTACACCGACGCCCGCGGCGCGCGGAAGGGGCCGATCGCCCTCTCCGCGCTGCAGGAGCTCGTCGTGGAGGGCGAGGTCCGCGCCGACACGCCCGTCTCGAAAGACGGGAAGGCGTGGCGCGCCGCCGCGGGGTGGCGCGACCTCGGGTTCGACTGCCTCGTGCTGCAGGCCGAGGGCGAGCTCAACGTCCTCGGGCCCTTCGCGCGGGAGTACCTCGACCGGCCCGACGCGATGGAGGGCGTCGCGCCGGACTCGGCGATCTACGTCCGCTCCGGCACCGTCGGCGAGGCCGCCGCGGGGGAGACCCCGTTCGGCCGGACCGGCGCGGCGCTCGTCGAGCGCATCCTCGCGGCCGGCGCGGCGCTCCGCAAGAGCGAGAAGGCGCGGCGGGAGGCCGAGGCCTCGCTGCGCGCGAAGGACCTCGAGTTCGAGGCCGAGCGCCAGCGCCTGTCGGCGGAGATCTCCTCCCTGAAGGCCGCCGGGCTCCGCATGGCCTCCGAGACGGAGGCGCTGCGCGCGGAGGCCGAGGCCCGGACCGCGGCGGAGCGCCGCGGGCTCGACGCGGAGGCGCGGCTCGTCGACGCGGAGAAGGCCGTCGCCTCGCGCGACGCCGCGCTGCGCAAGGCGCAGGAGCGCACGCAGGCCGCCGAGGGCGAGCTCTCGGCGGCGCGCCGCGAGGCGGCCGACGGGCGGGACGCCGCCGCGAAGGCGGCCGCG
>CAMOEO010000398.1 GCA_946612175.1 uncultured Verrucomicrobiota bacterium | reverse complement strand
TCTTCGCCGCGTGGAACCGGACGGAGCTCGACTCCTACCTCATCGAGATCACGCGCGACATTCTCGCGCACAAGGACGCGGACGGCTCGCCGCTCGTCGAGAAGATCCTCGACACGGCCGGGCAGAAAGGGACGGGCAAGTGGACCGGCATTGCCGCGCTCGACGAGGGCGTCCCGCTCACGCTCATCGGCGAGGCGGTGTTCGCGCGGTGCCTTTCCGCGATGAAGGACGACCGCGTCGCCGCCGCGAAGGAGTACGGACGCACGATCCCCGCGTTCGAGGGCGACCGGAAGGAATTCGTCGAGGCGATCCGCCAGGCGCTCTTCGCGAGCAAGATCGTCTCCTACGCGCAGGGCTACACGCTCATGCGGACCGCGGCGAAGACCTACGGCTGGAACCTCAACTACGGCGGCATCGCGCTGATGTGGCGCGGCGGATGCATCATCCGCAGCGTGTTCCTCGGCAAGATCAAGGAAGCCTACGACAAGGACCCTGCCCTCCCGAACCTGCTCCTCGACCCGTACTTCAAGAAGACGGTCGAGGCGCTCGTGCCGGCGTGGCGCAAGGTCGTCGCGCAGGCCGCCCTCGCGGGCGTCCCCGCGCCGGCGATGTCCTCGGCGCTGGCCTACTTCGACGGCTACACCTCCGAGCGCCTCCCGGCGAACCTCCTCCAGGCGCAGCGCGACTACTTCGGCGCGCACACCTACGAGCGGCTCGACGCCCCGCGCGGCCAGTTCTTCCACACGGACTGGACCGGCCACGGCGGAAAGACCTCCGCGTCGACCTACCTCGCGTAGCGAGATCCCCGCCGCCCGGACCCGTCTTCCGTCGGCCGGCGCGGCGCGCCCGTCCGCACCGGCCGGAAGCGGCCGGCGCGCGATCGGCCGGGACGCCGTCGCGGACGGGATGGACCCGTCCTAGACGTCCTCGAAGAGCTGGCCCTTCACGGGGATGTCCACGCGCTTGATGCCCAGGGCGAGGAGGTTGTCGCGGTGCGCCTCGCAGTACGCCTCCTCGCCGTGGACGCAGAACGCGCGCCGCACGGTCGGGCCGAGGGCCTTCGCGAAGGCGACGAGGCCCGAGCGGTCCGCGTGGGCCGAGAGGCCGTTGATCGTGAAAACCGTCGCGCGCAGCGGATACATCTCGCCGTAGATCCGCACCTCCGCGGCGCCGTCGACGATGCGCCGGCCGAGCGTCCCCTCCGCCTGGAACCCGGTGAACAGGACGAGGTTGAGCGGATCGCCGATCGTGTTCTTGAGGTGGTGCAGGATGCGCCCGCCCTCGCACATGCCGGAGGCCGACAGGATCACCATCGGGCCGGGCCGCCCGTTGAGCGACATCGACTCCTCCACCGTCTGGAGGAACCGCAGCCCCGGGAACGAGAACGGGTCTTCCCCGCGCTCGAGCATCGCGCGGACGCGGTCGTTGAAGCATTCCGGGTGGCGCTTGTGGATCTCCGTCGACTTCGCCGAGAGCGGGCTGTCCACGAAGACCGGCACCTGCGGGACCGCGCCCGAGGCGAAGAGCTCGTCGAGGAAGCGCAGCAGCTGCTGCGTGCGGCCGACCGAGAAGGCGGGGATGACGAGCTTGCTGCGGTGCTGCGCGATGAAGGTGATGTAGTCCTTGAGGCGGCCGCGGATGTTCTCGTCGGCCGGATGGTCGCGGTCGCCGTAGGTGCTCTCGGTGATCAGCGCGTCGACGCCCTCCGGCGCCCGCGGCGGGCGCAGGAACGGCTTGTCGCCGCTCTGCCCGAGGTCGCCCGTGAAGAGCAGACGGCGTGGCTTGCCCCACTTGGCGTAGTCGAGCGCCACCATCGCCGAGCCGAGGATGTGCCCCGCGTCGAGCAGCGTCGCGCGCAGGCCCGGGACGATCTCGCGCGCCTCGCCGTAGTCCATCGTGCGGAACAGCGCCATCGTGTTCTCGACGTCGGGGATGTCGTAGAGCAGCTCGAAGGGCGTCTTGCGCTGCTCGCGGCGCTTCTTGTTGACGTACTCCACGTCCTTGGCCTGGAGGTAGGCGCTGTCGCGCAGCATCGCGTCGCAGAGGTCGCGCGTCGCGGGCGTGGCGTAGATGGGGCCGCGGTAGCCGGCGCGCACGAGGGCGGGGATGCGGCCGCTGTGGTCGATGTGGGCGTGGGAGAGGATGATCGCGTCGATCTCCTTCGCGGGGAACGGCATCGCGCGGTTCGCCTCGAACGCCTCCTTGCGGTGGCCCTGCAGCAGGCCGCAGTCGAGCAGGACGCGGTGGCCGTCGATCTCGACGCAGTGCATCGAGCCGGTGGTGGTGCGGGCGGCGCCCATGAAACGGAGGTTGAGCATGGCGGTGTCCTTTCGTTCGTACGCCTCCAGTATACCCCACCCCGCCGCGTCGTGCAAGGCCGATCCCGCCCGCGGCCGCGCTCGGCTTCTCCGCCCGGGTCGCGAGCGGGAGGGGGCGGCCGCGAAAAGGCACGGAACGGCACGGAGCTCCGTGCCGTTCCGTGGCGGCGGGAAACGGAAGGCCGCGCTAGTCCTTGATCCGGACCTCGTGCCCGGCCTTGGCCGAGTCGTAGAGGCCGCAGAGGATCTTCTGGACGTTGAGGCCGATCTCGCCCG
>CAMOEO010000397.1 GCA_946612175.1 uncultured Verrucomicrobiota bacterium | reverse complement strand
CGGGGCGCGGTCCGGGTCGGGGCCGAGCAGGTCGGCGCGGACGGCCGCGGACGGCCGTGCGAGGGCTTCGCGGAACGAGCCGGCGTCGACGACGCCGGGCGCGGTCGGGACCTCGGGCGCGAGGACGCCGCCGATCTTCGCGTACCAGCTCGCCCACGCCCACGGGGCGGAGGTCTGGCGGCCCGTGCCGTTCGTCCCGGCGAGCTCGTCCGGCGGGAGCGCGTAGGCGTAGGTGGCGGGCAGCTCCGGCAGGTCGCGGCGCAGGAAGAGGCAGAGCGAGGCGCGCTCGGCGGCGAGCGAGAGCGGGTCGCCGGCCATGTCGAAGTAGGCGACCGGCTTGTGCGCGGGGTCGGACATCCCGCGGTCGTCGTGGCTCCACGCGAAGCGCCACACGGCGGCCCAGTCCTGCAGCGCGGCGGCCGCGCCGGTGGCGATGCCGCCGACGCCGCGGAAGCGGCCGGGCGCGGCGTAGTTCCACTCGGTGATCGTGAACGGGCGGTCGAGGAGGCGGCGCACGGCGAGGCCCTGCGCGCCCATCGATTCGCCGGCGATCGGGTTGGCGTCGTTGCAGGCCGAGGGCAGACGCCAGGACTGTTCGAGGAAGCGCGGATGGTCGACGTAGAAGTGGTCGTCGACGTAGTCGAGCGACCTCCCGCGCGGCAGCTGGTAGGCCACGGGGTAGAACCACGAGTTCATGTCCGTGAGGAGCGCGCGGCAGCCCATCTCCTCGCGCAGGAACGCGGTGACGCGCGCCACGAAGCGCTCCTCGCGCTCGCGCAGGTACTTCACGAACGGGGCGACGCGCGGGTCGTCGCCGTCCCAGAGGTTTTCAGGAATGTCGGACGGGATGGAATCCGCGCAGAGCGCGGCGACGTCGCGGAAGACGCCGGGGCCATGGTTGCCGAGGTTGCCCTCGTTGACGAGCGAGATCCACGCGAGCGCGGGCTCGTCGGCGTAGCGGCGGCCGGTGTAGGGGTTCACGTGCCCGAGGAACGACCGCGCGAAGGCGAGGTAGTTGGAGAAGGCGCCCTCGTGGAACTGCACGAGCGTCTTGAACGTGTCCATCGGAATCGTGCCGTCGCAGTCGATCCCGCAGGCGCGCCACGCGACGTGCCGGCTCACGAAGAGGTCCGTCGTGAGGTAGATGCCGCGCGAGATCAGCTCGGCGGCGAGGAAGTCGAAGCGGTCCGCCTTCTCCGGGTCGAGCGCGGTGGAATCGGGCGCCCATCCCGAGAGTCCGCCGTCGTGGTGGTGGAAGCGCACCGCGTTGTAGCCGGTGCGCGCGAGGCGCTCCGCCGCGCGGCGCGCGGCGTCGTGGTCGGGGAAGTTCGCGTCGAAGCAGAGGTTGACGCCGTAGAAGCGCTGCGCGACGCCGGGCAGGCCCTCGAACTCGAAGTGCGGGCCGCGCGCGACGACGCGGCCGTGCGCGCCGGCGGGGGCGTCGTGCGGGACGACGTCCGTGAAGTCGAGCGCGGAGCCGGGCTCGACGTCCGGGTCGACGGCGACCGGGATCCAGTCGGGCCCCGCCTCGATGCGGTTCGGGACGAAGCGCCGGAGCGCGCGCGGCTCCGGTCCGGCGAGCGTGAACGCGAGCGTGCGCCGCTCGCCGGCGGCGAACGTCCCGGAGCCGAGGATGAGCCGGAGCTCGTAGACGGGCGTCCCCCAGCGGCGGTTGTCCTGGAGAAGGACATGCGTCGGCTCGGGGAACGCGAGCGAGAAGGCCTCGCGCCCCTCGGCGTCGCGGACCGACATCGCGCGCACCTTCCCCCAGAAGAGGCCGGCGGCGGGGGCGTCCTCGCGCCGCAGCGCCACCTCGGCGCCGTCGAGCGTCGCCGTGCCGCCCGCGAAGCGCGACAGCGGCAGCGTGCCCGAGACGACGAGGCAGGCGAGCTCCACGTCGCGGTCGGGCGCCATCGACCACTCGGCGCGGATCGCGCCCCTCTCCTCGCGGTAGGAGACGTGGCCGTCGAACGTGGCGCCGGCGATCCGGATCGTGAACGGGTGGCGGCCTTCGCCGTCCTCCGCGAGGGAGATGGACTGGCCGCCGCGGCCGGACCAGTCCGGCAGGTGGGCGACGGCGCCGAACTCGATCGGCACGTCGGGGACGGAGAGCCGCCCCATCTCGACGAGGGCGTCCGAGGCGGCGGCGGGAAGGGACAGCGTGGCGGCGGCGATGGCGGGGAGGATGCGTTTCATGGCCTGTATTCTACACGAACCCGGTCTCTGGCCGCAAGCCCAAAGACTATACCAGTTGCATACCAGAAAATACTTGCTTTGGCTTGGGCGCTCTGGTAAGATTCTCCCCGTTCCGCCGCCCCCGTTTTCACCGGACATAATCTCCCCATGAAGAAAGCTTTTTCGCTCTTCCTATCGCTCGCGCTCGTCGCGGGCGCGTACGCCGCTCCGAGCCCGAAGCGCGGCATCTGTTTCAACAAGATCGAGCCGGCGGACCTCGCCGCGCTCTCGCCGGGCGTCTCGTGGGCCTACAACTGGGGCGTCGAAAAGCCCGGGGCGTTCGACGATCCCCGGGCGAAGGGCGTGGAGTTCCTCCCGATGGCCTGGGGCCCGCAGCAGGGCTTCCGCGACAAGCTGGAGG
>CAMOEO010000396.1 GCA_946612175.1 uncultured Verrucomicrobiota bacterium | reverse complement strand
CGATTTTGTAGAGGTGGCGGAAGTGGCCGGGGAAGGCGTCGGTGAAGGCGCCGTCCGCGAGCGGGAGGGTGCGGTTCTCGTAGAGGACCTCGACGGTCCCGGTGCGCGGGGCATCGGGCGGGAGCGTGAAGGTCACGGCCTCGAGCGGGTCGGCGTCGATGTTGCACGAGAAGACGTACCAGTCGTCGCCGCACTTCGAGGTGCGGTGGCGGAGGAGGTCCGGCCCGACGGAGGCGCGCGCGGGCTCGCAGACCTCCTCGCTCAGGATCTTGTCCTTGAGCGCCTGGGCCTCGCGGTTGAAGTCGACCATCGCGCGCCAGTTCGCCTCGGAGCCGACCATGTTCACGAACCACGTGACGCCGGAGCATCCGGCGCAGATCGCGCCCCAGCACTGCGCGGTCTGCTCGGCGTAGGAGGGCTGCTTGTAGTGGATCGAGTTCATCCCCGCGAGGAAGAACCAGCACGGGACGCCCTCGCGCGCCTTGAGCATCTCGTCGACGTTGCGCAGGATCTGGTCGACGGTGCCGAACTCGGCGGCGGTGAGGTAGGCGTCGAGCATGAAGACGTCGGTCCGCAGGTCGGCGAACCGGCTCGGGAAGCCGAACGTCGTGTTGTTCATCTGCACCGGCGTGTAGGGATAGTGCCTCTTCTCCTCGATCATGAAGTCGCGCACCTCGTCGCTCGGGCGGGCGAGCTCGGGCTCGTCGGTCGCGACGCGGCTCACGATGTTGTCGAAGTCCTTCAGCCGCTCGCGCGTCTCGGCGCGCGTCTCGGTGGCGCCGTCGCGGTCGCCCGTCCAGAGGATGATGTCCATCCCGATGCTCCGCCCGTACTCGAGCATCGCGATCGTCCGGTCGGTGCCCGCCCTGTCGGAGAAGGTGCAGACGTGCGCGTAGCGGAAGCCGCGCGCCTTCATCGCGTCGAGCATCGCGAAGCGGCCGTCCTCGCGGGGCGGGTTCTCGCGGACGACGAGGCAGTTGGCCGCCATCAGCACCTTCTCGCCTCCCCTCTCGAGGCAGCGCGCGAAGCGGTTGATCTGCGTGGCGCCCCTCCAGTACGGGAGCTTCACGACCTCGACGGGCCAGTCGCGGCCGTGCGCGCGGACGATGACGGCGTTCGTGCCGCAGGGCATGCCGCGGATGTCGAGCGCGACCTCCTCGAGGCGGCCCTCCTCGTCCCAGATGCGCCAGCGCGCCTCGGGCTCGCGCATGTAGAAGTCGAGGCGGCCGAGGACGACCGGCTCCGGCGCGGCCTTCTTCGCGGCGGCGGCGCGCGCCCACTTCGCGTGGACCTCCGGCGGCAGGTCGAGCGAGGCCCAGAAGGCGTCGTCGCGGAAGTCGCCGTTCTTGGAGTAGGAGGTCCCGGGGCACTGCGGGTTCTCCCCGTGGCGGTCGTTGCGGCCGAGGTTGAAGAGCCAGTGCGCGTCCATGCCGCGCTCCGCGAGGTCCGCGAAGGGGACGGTGACGAGGTACTCGACCGCGCCGCCCGCGTCGCGCGCCTGCACGGTCCAGGAGCCGTCCCAGGTCTTGTCCTCGCCGTAGGCGTCGGCGCGGCAGCCGTTCGGCGCGCAGAAGAGGTGGTAGTTCTTCTTCTCCTCCGTCGGGCGCAGCAGCACCTCCACGGAGTCGCGGATGCAGATCTCGGTCGCGTCCTTGAAGTAGGGCGCGTGCCCGATCTCCGCGGGGTCCTCGCCGAAGTTGCGGAAGCCGATGTAGAGGCGGTCGTCGTCGCACGCGAGGAAGGCCTGCGTGCGCTGGACCGGCTCCTCGCGCTTCACGTAGAACCGGCCGGCGTCGGCCGCGTGCGCCTCCCACGAGGAAAGATCGGCGGTGGGCCGCACGCCCGCGGGGAGCTTCTTCACCCGCACGGTCGGCGGGCGTTCGGCCTTCTCCTGCCGCCCGAAGCGCGTGGCGTCGAGGTCGCTCGGGCGCCACGGCGTCGCCGCGTCGCCGAACTCGAGCTGGAGGTCGTCGAGCCAGATGCAGCCGTCGTAGCGCGACGGATTTCGCACCTCGAACTGGACGGGGCTGAAGAGGCCCGGCGCCGGCATGTTCGTCGTCGCGACCTCGTAGCGCGCCCACTCGGTCGAGAGCGCGAACGTGCGCCGCTCGGGGCCGAGCGACACCGTGATCTCCATCCCGGGCCTCTCCGCCTTCATCCAGCCCGAGAACACCCCGTGGGCGCCCTTGCGCGTCGCCGTGCGCCACGGGTAGAACGACACGTTCGCGCAGTACGGCCGCACCGCGAGGCGGAACGACTGCCCGCCCGAGTGCTTCTCCGCGGCGTCGACCGCGAAGCCCTTCGTCCACGCCTCGTACTCCTCGGCGCCGTAGTGGCGCCAGTCGAACGCGCCGCGGTTGCAGAAGTAGGGCGGGACGCCGTCCTCGTCGAACTCGAAGCCGGAGTTCACGATGAGGTTCGGCGAGGCGTCGGCGTCCTCCGGGAGCGAGACCACGACGTCGTCGATCAGGCGCGGGGCCGCGCCCCGCGCCTCGAAGACGACGGCCGGGCTCTTCGCCCGCGCGCGCACCTCGTGGCGCGGCGCGCGCTCCTCGCCCTCGACCCACTCCAGGACGTATTTCTCCGGCACGGTGCCGCGCCACGTCGCC
>CAMOEO010000395.1 GCA_946612175.1 uncultured Verrucomicrobiota bacterium | reverse complement strand
GGCGCGGCGTCGAGGTCGAACGGTATCGCGGCCGACGCCGCGGCGCGCGACACCCTGACGAGCCGCGCCTTCGAGAGGAGGTCCAACGCCTTCTTGTTCGTGGCGCCGGCGTGCTCGCGCGAAAGCGCCGCATACGCGATCTGCCGTCCGGACGAGGCGTTGGCCGCGCGCCAGATTTCGCGGAGGATCGAATCGTCCATCCGCTCCGGATACTTCGCGAAGTCCTGCTCGAAGGCCGTGATCAGGTCGCGCTGGATTTCCCGGACATCGAGAAGCCCTGCCCCGCCGGCCTTGGCCTTCACGCATTCGGGAAGTCCCCCGACGATGGTGTAGTGCCTGACCTCGTCGAGGAGTTTGGCGTGGACGGCCCCGGGGAGCGGACGCGGAGGCTCCCCGAGGAGCGCGGCCAGCGGCTCGTTTCCGGTTGCAGCCAGGTATTCGGCGAACGACATCGGATGGAGTTCGGCGAACTGGACCCTCCCCACGGGAAACTGGGCGCCGTCCAGCGCAAAGTCCAGGAGCGAGCCCGCGGCGACCACGGGAATCTCCGGCATCCGCTCCCGGAAATACCGCAGCGATGCGAGCGCACGGGGGCACAGCTGGATTTCGTCGAGGAAGAGAAGCGTCTCCCCGCCGCGGAGACGCTTTCCCCCGAGGAGTTCGAGTTCGTCGCAGATGCGGCCTGGATCGAGATCCCCGTCGAAGACCGACGCCCACCGATCCGAGAACTCGAAGTTTACCTCGAGAAACCGATCCCGGTAGAACTCGGCGGCGAATTCCCGGACGCACCACGTCTTTCCGGTCTGGCGCATGCCGCGAATTACGAGCGGCTTGCGCACCGCCTTTCCATTCCATTCGGCCAATGTCTTTTGAAAATCGCGTTTCATGGTCTGCCTTTCCCTAGTTGCCGGAAACGCGGGGCATTCTACCGTAAAGGCAGCGGCAAGGCAAGTGAATTCCGATTTACCAATGGTGTTTCAAAAGGCGAATTCCGATTTACCAATGGTGTTTCAGGATTTCAATTCCGATTTTCCCACCGTCTATCGGTGGACGTAGATTCGCGATGGCTTGGTCTCGCCGTCGCCCATCGCCATGCACAGGAATTCCCAGCCGTACCGCTCGTAGAATCCCGTGTGGTCGGTGAGGAGATAAACCGGCGAGACGCCCCGGACCGACGGCACCCTCCACGCCGCGGACGAGAACGGCCTCGGGATGGCCGACGGGCCCCGTCACAACGTTGAGCATGGCGTGCATCCCGTAGCAGAGGTAGACATAGGCGAACCCGCCGGGGGCATACATCACGTCGGTTCGCGGCGTCCGGGAAACGGCGCGGAAGTCTACGCGGCGGCGCGGAGGGCGGCAAGAAGTCAGAAGTTTCTGACCGCTTCCCCGATTTCCGTCCCTTTGCTAGAATCCCCGCCATGACTCCGTTCACCATCCATTTCGAACAGGCGCAATTCGACGATCTTCGCCGCCGCCTGGATGCGGCGAGGTTTCCTCCCGGCCCCGCCGAGCTCGGCCGCGAACTCGGGACCAACGGCGACGACCTCCTTCCGCTTCTGGCCTACTGGCGCGACGAATACGACTGGCGCGTCCGGGAAGCCGAACTCAACCGCCATCCGCAGTATCGGTGCGAGGTCGGCGGAACGACCATCCACTTTTTCCGCATTCCCGCCCGGCGCAGGAACGCGGCCCCGATTCTCCTCACGCACGGATGGCCCGACAGCTTTCTGCGCTACGCCAAGATCTTCGATCGGCTCGAAGACCACGATCTGGTCGTGCCGTCGCTTCCCGGCTTCGCGTTCTCCTCGCTTCCGCCGCGGGGCTTCGCCAGCAACGCCGACACGGCGGAACTCTGGCACGCGCTCATGACGGACGTCCTCGGCTATCGCGCCTACGTCGCCGGCGGCGGGGACATGGGGCGCGGCGTGACCGCCTTTCTCGCCGCCCGCCATCCGGGGGAAGTCCTTGGCATCCACCTGACGGACGTCGGCTTCGCGGCCGACCTCGCGTCCGCGCCGGACGAACGCCTCTCGCCGACCGGTCTCGACTACAAGCGCCGCGCCGCCGCCTGGATGCGCACCGAAGGCGCCTACATCGCCCTGCAGGGCACCAAGCCCGCGACGCTTGCATGGGCGCTTGCGGACTCCCCCGCCGGCATGGCGGCGTGGCTCTACGAGAAATACCGCGCCTGGAGCGACTTCCCGCTTCTGTCGCGCGACGACCTTTGCGACGCCTTCACCCTCTACTGGATGACCAACACCGCCGCCATGTCGATTCGCGCCTATCACGCCAACTCCTTCACGCTCCCGCCTCTCGGAAAGATCGCGGCGCCCGTCGCGATCGCGGCATTCCCGCACGACGTCCTTCCCGTGCCGCGCGAATGGATCGAGCGGAACTACCGTGTCGTCCGCTACACGGAGATGCCGCGCGGAGGGCACTTCACGGCGCTGGAGCAGCCCCGCGAATTCGCGGAGGATCTGGCGGCGTTCGCCGAATCGCTCTGAGCCAGGCCGGATGCCTCAAGCGCTTTCCGCGATGCGGCGCGGCGGTCGCATCATTCCCGAGGGCCGGGCCCGGCGCGCTCCTGCGCGCGCTCGCGCCGGACGGCCTCACGCGCACCATGCTCGCCT
>CAMOEO010000394.1 GCA_946612175.1 uncultured Verrucomicrobiota bacterium | reverse complement strand
GGGGGGCGGGGGCGGCCGAGGGGTTGGGGAAGGATTCGTCGGTGGAGAGGCGGGGTTCGGGGGGGGGGGAGTCGGGATCGGGGGCGGCGTCGAGGGAGGCGAGGGGGTGGGCGGCGGCGGCGCGGCGGCGGTCGAGGGCGAGGTTGCGGGCGATGGCGGCGAGCCAGGTGGAGAAGGAGCTGCCGCCCTGAAAGGCGTCGAGCGCCCTGCGCGCCCGCAGGATGGCGTCCATGAAGACGTCCTCCGCGTCGGCCGGGTCCGCGAGCCCCGAGGCGGCGAGGTAGGAGCAGACGGATTTCCGGCACGGCTCGCAGAGGTCCGCGAAGGCCTCGAAGTCGCCTGCCTTCGCTTTCGCGAGGACTTCGGCCTCGGACGGGCGGGAATCTGCGGGGGGCACGCTCATGGGACGAACGAACGGGGCGGAATATTCAGTTTTTCTTTTCCGAGGCCGCGGGGATTCGGGAAAGAAGCGCGGAGACGAAGGCGGAAAGGGAGGGGAAGACGGGAATGCCGCGCGCGGCGGCGAACGCGGCGGCGTCCTCGCGGGGGGCGCCGGTGGCGCCGCGGGCGACGAGGACGGGCGGAACGCCGGCGGCGAGGCCGCAGGCGAGGTCGGAGACCTTGTCGCCGACCATGCGGCAGCGGGCGGGGTCGAGGCCGTCCCCCGCGATGCGCTCGAGCAGGTACGCGGGCGAGGGCTTGCGGTAGCGCGAGGGTTCGTCGGGCCGCTCCGGGGCGATGCAGACGCCGTCGAAGCCGCGCGGGTGCGCGGCTTCGGGCCGCAGGTCGCAGGTCGCAGGTCGCAGGATGGGCGTGGAGTCTGCGACTTGAGATCTAAGACCTCGGTCCCGGCCGCGGCCGTCGGGCGCGGCCGGATCGAAGACGAGCGCTTCGAGGCGACGGTTGCAGGCGAGGGCGTCCGCCATCGTGTAGTAGCCGCGGCCGATGCCGGACTGGTTGGTGACGAGGTAGAGGCGGAAGCCGGCGGCGCGGGCGGCGCGCAGCGCTTCCGCCACGCCGGGGAGGAGCTCGATCTGCTCCGGGCGCGACATGTATCCCTCGTCGCGCACGAGCGTGTCGTCGCGATCGAGGAAGAGGGCTGGCGCGGAGGGGTTCACTCGAGCAGCTGCGTGGCGAGGAAGGCGAGGACGCCGTCGGGGATCTCGCTGCGGGAGTCCCAGGAGGCGAGGGCGGAGCCGGAGGTGTAGTGGCCGCGCCAGAGATGGCTTCCGTCGTAAGAGAAGAGGGCGGAGCCGGAGGTATAGTGCCCCTTCCAGATGTGGCCCTTCCCGTAGGAATAGGCGGAGGAGCCCGACGCGTAGTGGCCCTGGTAGAGGTGGCCGTCCTTGTAGGTCCATGCGGCGGAGCCGGAGGCGTAGTGCCCCTTCCAGATGTGCTCGCCGTCGAACGTCCAGGCGGCGGAGCCGGAGGCGTAGTGGCCCTGGTAGATGTGGCCCTTCTCGATGGTCCATGCGGCGGAGCCGCTCGTGTAGTGTCCCTTGTAGACGTGGTTCATGGCGAAGGCGGTGGAGGTGGCGAAGAAGAGGAGAAGCGCGACGAACGCGCGGGCGAGGCCCGGGCGGCGGGGAGAGGGGGCCCCGGCGGCAGGGACGCTGGGAGCCCCGGCGGCAGGGACGCAGGGACGCTGGGACGCTGGGACGGGGGGGCGGGGACGCAGGGAGCCCGGGCGGCAGGGGCGCTGGGACGCAGGGAGTTTGTCTCTGGGTCTCTGGGTCTCTGGGTCTCTGCGGACGAGCGTGAGGGACGAGTTCATTTCCAACCCTTTCTGTGGCTGATGGAGAGAACGGCGCGTTCAAGCGCCGAGCGCATGTCGGAGGCGCGTTGAGACAGTTCTTCGGGAGTCTTCGCCAGGTCGAGTCGGCTGTACATCGCCTTGTCCCACTCCTCGGCGCGCGTCTCGGTGCGCGCGGCGTGCATCCGTTCGCGGATGCCGCCGTTCTTCCGAAAGACCTCCTCCTGCCGTTTGATCATTCCCGAGAGAAGTGCGTATTCCTGATGGCAGAGGACGATCATCAGATTGCAGAGGGTTTCCTCCGGACGCGTTTCGAAGATTTCGCGCCAGTCGTCCCAGTCGGGGTGCTCTTTGGCGAAGGTTCGCGCCGCCTTGAGGCGTTCGTCTTCGGTTCCCCATGGTTCGTTGCCTGACGCGCGGAGACGGTCGAGATAGTCCTCCCGAAGTTCGTCGAGGGTCGCACGCGCCACGCCGGTGAGCTTGATTTCGGTCTCCGAACTCGTGCCGGCGGCGGCGCTTCCCTCGGCGATGTTCTGCTTGCAGCTGCGAGCGGCCTGCACCATCTGGTCCACGGTCCGGTCGCCGTGGGGCGGGAGGAAACGGCGGCAGAAGACGACGGTCCCCTGATAGAGCGTCTCGCTCTTGCGATAGGCGATCAACTTGCGGTAGCCGCCATGGGGAAGGTCGATGGAAGTGGGCATGGGAGGCAGGGAGGCAGGGAGGCAGGGACGCAGGGACGCAGGGACGCAGGGACGCAGGGACGCAGGGACTCAGGGACGCCGGGGCGATTGGCCCAGTGGCGCAGTGTCTCTGAGACCCTGTTGCCAGGCGCGGCGGATCTCCTCCGGCGAGGCGGTCGCGGTGCCGAGCTTGCCGACGACGATGCCGGCGGCGACATTGGCGAAGC
>CAMOEO010000393.1 GCA_946612175.1 uncultured Verrucomicrobiota bacterium | reverse complement strand
GTGCTCCATGGCGCGCTCCCACGCCGCTTCGTCCCCGCCGTCTCCCCCACCCTCGGCCGCCTCCGCATCGACCTCCGCGCCGTGAAGTCGATCGAGTTCGAGCGTGGGAAGAACGCCGTCATCTCGTTTCGGAACGGCGACCGACTCACCGTCCGCTTCCCCGCGGACCTGAAGCCGCTCCGCTTCGACACCGTCCTCGGTCCCGTTCCCCTTCCGCTCTCCGCAGTCTCCAAGCTCGTTCTCGAACCTTCAACCTCTTCAACCCCTTCAACCCTTCTTTACCACTGCACCTTCGACTCTCCCGAATCGATCTCCCGTCCCGCCGCCGGCCCCGCCGGCACGTTCCTCGGCGGCGAGTTCGTACCGGGGAAGAAGGGCCGCGCGCTGCTCGTGAAGGCGCGTACGCCCGCGGCGGAGGTGCCGTTCCCGACGGGCCTCATGCAGCCGGAGGGGTGCATCGAGTTCTGGGCGAAGATCCCGGGCGCGACGAAGGAGACGCGCTATCCCGACGGCGGCAACCCGCAGTTCTTCGCGATGGGCGTCGGCAAGTGGGTCAACACGTTCGTGAAGTACACCGCCAACGACGGCATGGGAACGGGCGGCCTCCACGCGGGGCTTCCCGGTTCCATCTGCGTTTCCACGCGCCCGTCCTGGAGCGGAAGCGCCACCTATCCCGACTTCCTCGGCAATCCCTCCGCATGGCACCACTACGCGCTCGTGTGGTCGGAGAAGGGCCTCGACGCCGCCTCCGAGACGCTCGGCCGCCGCGTCGTGAGCGCGCTCTACGTCGACGGCCGCCTCGTGAACCCCGCCTACGGCACGAACGGCCCCGACCGCGCCAAGTTCCTCCGCGAGTTCGTCGTGAACCCCGTCGTCCTCGGTTTTCCCTTCCTCCGCGAGCGCCAGGACCCTAACCAGTGCCGGGAAGACTTCTTGATCGACGAGTTCAAGATCTGGTCGAAACCGAAGTTCGATTTGGCGGGCGCGGCCGTCATTCCCGAACGACAGTACAAGCCCGAACTGCTCTACCACTGCACGTTCGACTCCTCGGAATCCATCGAGCGCCCCGCCGCCGGACCCGCCGGCACGTTCCTCGGCGGCGAGTTCGTTCCGGGCAAAATCGGCAACGCGCTTCGTTCACCCGGTGACGTCCCGGTCGCCGAGGTGGACCTGCCCAAGGGGCTGATGCAACCTCGCGGAACGATCGAGTTCTGGGCAAAGATCGAAGAACCGCCGGCCTTCTACGGCGACCGCGGCAATCCGCTTTTCTTTGGAATGTGGCTGTTCGAAAATCCCGACAATCCAGGCCTTTGCTCAACCCACCTCGGCTGGTGCGCGAACAACGGCACGGGAATGGCGGGCCTTTGCGGCTCGATCTACCATCGTGCATTGGCGACCGATCCGCATATGCGGACCAATACCTATCGCCCCCTCCTTGGTGATCCTTCCGACTGGCATCACTATGCCATCGTGTGGGATTCGGAAGGCTTGCCCTTCGCGAAGGCTTCGGACGGAACACCCGCCGTGGCGACGCTGGTCCTCGACGGACGCATCCTGCAGACCTTCGGACGGAACCAGCTGTCCAACGGTGAAGGGCTTCTCAAGCTTCCTTCCTTTCAGGGCAAGCTCGCCTTTCCGGTTCCCGCCGCGGTCTGGGGCGTTCCCGTCAACCATGTCCCCTTCCTGATCGACGAGTTCAGGATCTGGTCGGCGCCGAAGGCGTCCTTTCCGCTGCCGTGAACGATTCCGCGCCGGTCCTCTCCGTCGTCATTCCGACGTTCAACCGCGCGCCGATGGTGAAGCGGTGCGTCGCGTCCGTCCTTGCGAGCGGGGGCGTCGACCTGGAGTGCATCGTCGTGGACGACCATTCCCCCGACGACACGGGGACTGTCCTGCACGAGGCGTTCGGCTCCGATTCGCACTTCCGCTACGTCCGGCAGGACCGCAACTCCTTCCAGGCCGCGGCCCGCAACGCCGGCGCCCGGCTCGCGCGCGGCTCGTTCCTTCTCTTCCTCGACGACGACAACATCGTCGCTCCCGACATGTGCGCGCGGCTCGTCGCGGCGCTTCGCGACCATCCGGAGCTCGGCCTCGCGGCGCCGCTCTCGGTCCATGTCCTCGCGGACGGCCGGCGCGAGGTCTGGACGCTCGGCTCCGATTTCGACCGCCGCACGTCGCAGCCCCGCGACCGCTCGCCGCGCTGTCGCGAGGCCGATGTCCCGGCGGGCGAAGAGCTGCTTCCGACAACCTACAGCCCGAACGCCTTCTGCGTTCCGCGCGCGGTCTTCGACGAGGTAGGCGGTTTCGACGAGGCGTTCGTCCAGATCTTCGAGGAGTCCGACTTCGGCTGGCGCATCCTCGCCACGGGGCGCACCGCGGCGATCGTCGCGGCCGCGCGGACCGACCACCACGGATTCCTCGAACCGGGGTGCGTCCCCGCGCTCCGCGCCCTCGGCATCGAGAAGCCCTACCGGACGTTCTGCTTCTCGCGCAACCGCCTCTGGTTCGTGCGTCGGCATTTCCGCCTCCCGGGCCGGCTTGCGGTGGTTTTCGTCTTCGGCCCGCTGTCCGTCCTCTGGTACGGCGCAACCGCCCTCCACCACGGTCGCCCCGGCATCGCCTGGGCCTACGCGCGGGGCTTTCTCCGCGGCGTGTTCTCGCGCCTTCC
>CAMOEO010000392.1 GCA_946612175.1 uncultured Verrucomicrobiota bacterium | reverse complement strand
AAAATCACGCACGGTGGAATCGCCTCCGCGTCCTCCGCGGACTCCGCGTGGGGATTCGGCTCTGCGGTCTCCGCGCTCTCTGCATGAGTTTTCTACTCCGCGCCCTCCGCGAACTCCGCGTGAGGATTCGGCTCCGCGCTCTCTGCGTTCTCTGCGTGAGATTCAGACTCTGCGCTCTCTGCGTTCTCTGCGTGAGATTCAGACTCTGCGCTCTCTGCGTTCTCTGCGTGAGTTTTCTACTCCGCGTCCTCCGCGGACTCCGCGTGAGGTTTTGGCTCTGCGCTCTCTGCGTGGGGTTCGGGCGCGGCGGGCGGTGGTCCGGTCCGGATGGCGCGCGGCGGAAGGCCGGAGCGTTCCCAGAGGGCGTGGACGATCCGGTCCTTTTCGTCGAAACGGACGACGAGAGGTAGCCCGAAGGGAAGCGGCTATTCGCCCCGGAGCGTTAGCGGAGGGATTCGACTCATCGGAGTTTCGTTTCGGCGTGTTCGGTGTGTTCCGTGGTTTGCGACGGCGACGTGGCGGGGTCAGTTGGCGTTGTAGTAACCGTAAAGGACGCCGCGGTCGATATCGTAGAGGACGGTCCAACCGCCGCCGTTTCCGAACCGCCGGTCGTGGTACCAGAAGCGCTCGGGGCGGGTGCCGTCGGTCAGACGGTCGAGGAAGGGCGTGCCGTCGGAAAAATAGCGGCTGCCCCTGCTCCACTTGGCGGTTGCGGGATCGGCGCTGAACGTCGGGTCGTCGCGGCGCAGCTCGACGCCGTTCGCGGCGGCGTGGGCGAGGAAGTTCGATTCGCCGACCTCGCAGGAGAACCGGACGGCGCCGCCCCATCCGGAATAGCCCTCGCAGCGGAAGTTCGTCGCGCCGGGCGGAACGAACGTCGCCGTCCTCTCCACGAACCGGCCGCCGCGTCGGACCGCGGCGGCGTCGAAGACGTCCGCGGAGAAGTCGAGCCGCTCGCCCGACGTGCCGGCGACGAAGGCCGACGCCATCCAGACGATTCCGCATAGGAAGATCACGATGGGGAGCATCAGAAACGCCATTCCGGCAATCTCCAGCGGATTGGGCCTTCCGGCGGGCGTGTAGGCGCGGGGCCGCACCGCGCCCCAGACGATTCCCCCCAGCACGGCCAGGGGCGGAAGAACGATGAGCGGACCGGCCAGAATCTTGAAGGGAACCGCGAAGACCATCGCGAGCGCGGCGAGCATGGCGGCGATTCCTGCGCCCGCGATGGCACCGAGCATGCCGCGCTTCGCGGCGGAGTACCAGCGGCTGCGCCAAGGGGCGGGCGCGGCGGGGAGGGAAGGGGGCGGAGGCGTCATTTTCCGGACGGAACGAGGGTGAGGGCGATGGTCTTCGCGGCGACGGCCTTGGTGGTGTCCGCCGCGGCGGCGACGGCGCCGCCCGCGGCGCGCTTGGCGCGCCCGCAGCCGGCGGCGAGAAGGGCGAGGGAGAGAAGGAGGAGGGCGTGTTTCATGGGCGGGAGAGGAGGGTTGAAGAGGTTGAAAGGGGTGAAGAGGTTGAAAGGGTTGAAGGGGGGCTTCATCCTGCACTAGACGCGACGGGACGTTTTTTTACGGCGGGGCGGAAAAAGATTCCGGATGCCGCGTGGCGGGGTCGGGGGGCCGCGGGCGCGAGCGAGAGGGCGATCATCGTGACGAGGGGGCGGGGTGTCGGGACTGTCCACAACCGCTCAATGTCCACCAATGGCCCTTCTGCAGTTGAGGGAAACGCATAGTCTGGAACGGCCGTGGAAAGAAACGCACAAGTCATTGATTCCAGCAGGGATCCCGTGTGTTCTCCGTTCTTTCTACCCGACTGAAGAACAGAGGACGACGAACAGAGGCGCGCAGGATCCCCGACTTGCCAAACACGAACACCGCCGCTAGGCCCTCGGTCCCTGTCTCCACCCGCATTGCCGCCGCACCGCTCTGCGGCCTCCTCCGCGTCCGCTCCGCGCTTCCCTCCCTCCGCTCCCTCGCCTCCGACCCCGCCACGCCGGCACCCCTCCGCCTCGCCGCGCGGCACGCGGCGGAGGCAGCCGCGGGGAGATGAGCGCCGACAGGCGACGCGCTCCGTCGCTCGGTGACGGAGCCGGTGTTCCGCCGCTCGATCGCTTTTGCGCTCGAACCGCGTCAGTTCCCCTCCGTGAAGGTCCGGTCGAGCAGAAACGGAATGACGCCGACCGTCGTGATGCCGTCCTCGTCCGTCCACGGCTTTTCGTTGCCGCCCGTCACGAGGATCTTCCGGAAGAATCCTCCCGATTTGCGCAGCGAGGCCGTCTCCCGCCTCCGCTTTTCTGCATCGGGAATCGAAAAGGCGGACTGGACGTGGAGCTTCCGGAACGGCGTGTTGACGACGAAGTCGATTTCCCGGCGGACGTGGGACTCCTTTCCCCCGGCGGCTTCGACGGACTCCACCACGCCCACGTCGACGGAATGGCCGCGCCCAACCAACTCGTTGTAGATCAGGTTTTCCATCAGGTGGGACGGCTCCATCTGGCGGAAGTTGGTCCGGGCGTTGCGGAGGCCGACGTCCGTGGCGTACCACTTGGACGGGGACGAGAGATAGCGCCCCCCCTTGACGTCCCAGCGGTCCGCCCGTTGGAACAGGAAGGCGGATTCCAGGCACCCCAGCCACGACCGGATCGTCGGCTCGGACGGTCCGGCCTTCCATTCCGA
>CAMOEO010000391.1 GCA_946612175.1 uncultured Verrucomicrobiota bacterium | reverse complement strand
TTGCCCCCCTCCGAGAGGGGGGTGGCGCGAAGCGCCGGGGGGAGTACTCCGTGCGTCGCCCGGCCCGCGACCATGACGGCGGTAATCGCCGCCGCGGCGGCTGCCAGCGCCGCCGCAACTGCCAGCGCCGCCGCCGCCGTCGGCGCATGCCGCCGGCGGATCGCGCGCGCCAGCGCCGCCGCGGTCGCGAAGCGTTCCGCGGGGAGCGCACTCGTCGCGCGCCGCAGCAGCGCGCGCCAGCACCGCGGCGGCCGGTGGTCGAAGCAGGCGTCCGCGAGGACGCCGAGCGCGTAGGTGTCGCTCGACGGCGACACCGCCCCGCCCGCGAACTGCTCCGGCGCCGCGTAGCCCGGCGTGCCGACGCCCTTCGCCCGTCCGTCGACGACCGACAGGGTCGAGACGCCCGGCGGCCCCGCGCCCGCGGCGACGTCGGGCGCCCCAAGGCGCTTCGCGAGCCCCAGGTCGATCAGCACGGGCGATCCGTCGGCGCGGAAGAGGACGTTGGAGGGCTTCACGTCGCGGTGCACGAACCCGAGCGCATGCAGGTGCGCCACGCCGCCGCAAAGCGCGAGAAGGAAGCGCGCCACGTCGTGGTCGCGGCGCGGCAGCTCGCGCTTCTCCAACTCCTCCACCGCCATCCATGGGCGGCCTTCCGCCGTCTCGCCCGCGCCGAAGAACCTCGGCAACGCGGGATGCGGATGCTCGCGCAAAATCTCCGCTTCGCGCCGGAACCGCGCGACGGCGGAGGAATCCGACTTGTGGAGGACCTTGATCGCGACGCGGGGAGCCGATGCCTCTGCGCTCTCTGCGCTCTCTGCGTGAGATACGCCCTCTGCGCCCTCCGCGTGATAGACCTCCCCGCTCCCTCCCCGTCCGAGCAGCCCGCCGACGACCCACGGCCCCAGCTTCGCCCCCTCGGGCACGAGCCGCTCCGCGGCCGGCGGCGCTCCGCGTGCCGCGAGCCATTCGTCGAATCCGGTGGCGGGGTCGTTCACGGGAGAAACGTCAGTGGAGAAACCCGAAGAGCCAGAGGGGGATGCGGTTCCCGAAGCCGGCTTCGAGGTCGTCCGCGGCGACGAAGCTCTCGGGGATGTCCTTGATCTGCGCGAAGCCCTTCTTTCGGCCGCCCACCTCCACCCGGTAGCGCCCGTCGACGGTGAAGTCGCCCCGGTCGGCGCAGACGACCGCGTGGCCAGCGGCGCGGAGCTGGTTCACGAAGAACGTCTCGCGGATCGTCCCTTCGTCGGCGCGCGAAACGAGCGCGTGCATCAGGTTCGGGTTGGCGCAGAAGATCTTCTCCGGGCGCGAGAGGTTCTTGAGCGAGTCCTTGCCGGACGGCACGAGCGCGAGGAGTCCGGCGCGTTCGAGCACCGACAGCATCTTGAGGCCTTGGTTGCGGTCGGTCTCGAGCTCGCGGTAGAGCGCCGACATGTTCGGCTGCCGCGGACAGCTCGCGGCGAGCACCGCGAGCATCTTCTTCGTCTTTCGGATCGTGGCCGGCGTGACGTCCTCGACGGCGGGCCAGTCGCTGTCGAGGACCTTGTCGACCGTCGCGGCGACGCGCTCGTAGTAGCCGGAATGCTCGGTCTTGTAGAACGGGTAGAAGCCCGTGGCGAGGTAGCGCTCGAAGAGGGGGAGGACGCGGATCTTCCTCGCGACGTCCGCGGCGATCCGGACGTGGTCCGCGAGCACGGCCTCCAGCGGGACCGGTTCCGCGTCGAGCGCGCCCTCGTAGGCGAGGAACTCGCGGAACGAGAGCCCGTCGAGCGTGTAGGCCATCTGACGGCGCGAGAGGTCTCCCTCGCGGTTGTCCATCTTGAGGAGGGACGAGCCGCTGTAGACGACGGACATCTCCGGGTAGAAGTCCGTGAAGTTCTTGATGGCGGTCTGCCAGTGCTCGACGTGGTGGACTTCGTCCACGAAGAGGTGCGTCACGCCCTGCTTGTGCATCTCCTCCGCGAATTCGAGCGGGGAATGGGTCTTGAACCAGTAGTGGTCGAACGAGACATAGATCGCCCGCGGGTCGAGGCCGAACCGCTCCTTCGCGCTCTGCCGGAGCATCGTCGTCTTGCCCGTCCCGCGGGGCCCCTTGATGCACACGAGCCGGTTCTCCCAGTCGACCGATCGGTAGAGGCGGCGGTGGAACGCCGTCGGCGTTTCATCGATCAGGCGGTTGGAAATCAGCCGCATCCGTGCCAGTTCTTGATCCATTGGAGTTATCTCCTTTTCATGTTTCTGTTCACGAATTGAAATGTCGAATTAGTGTTTTCATTCACGAACGGCCACGAGACTACCATATCCAAAACGAAGATGCAAGCGAAATTGCTGGTGCGGCACCTTCCAACGCCCTCCGTGGCGGGGTGGGGGCGGGCTCGCACCCCGCCACGGAGGACTTGCGCGCCCGCGTAAGATTTCCGCCCTCTGAACGGGCAAGAGGTAAAGCGTCGGCATTCCGCCGGCACCCGGTCCGGAAACCCTTTGGAGATCACCCCGAGAGAGATTCGCGCTTCTTGATCGGGCTTTCCAGGGCCTCGGACGAAACGCGAAGGAAGGACCTTTTGAACCCGTCGACTCCACAGCTTTTGATAGGGCTCCTCGCCAGGCGAGGGCGCCTCGCGCGGCATTCGCCGCGCCGGCGCCCGTCGGAGCTCGCTCCGCTCGGCCCCTTCGATCCTTCGGC
>CAMOEO010000390.1 GCA_946612175.1 uncultured Verrucomicrobiota bacterium | reverse complement strand
GCGAGGGCGGCGTTGAGCGCCTGGATGTAGGCGCGGATCGAGGCCTCGACGATGTCCGTCGAGACGCCGCTGCCGCGGTAGGTGCGGCCGTTGTGCGCGACCTTCACCGTCGCCTCGCACTGCGCGTCCATGCCGCCGTCGACGGCGGTGAGGTTGTAGACCTCGAGCCGCGCGGAGGGCAGGCCGGCGATCTCGCGGATCGCCGCGTAGCAGGCGTTGATCGGGCCGTCGCCGGTGCCGACCTTCTCGACGAGCTCGCCGTCCATCCGCAGGCGGACGGTGCCCATCGGCGTGATGACGTCGGACGCCACGACCGAGAAGCGGTCGAGCGCGAGGCGCTCGGGGGCGTCCGCGCCGCGCGAGTGGCGCGCGAGCGCCTCGATGTCGGCGTCGGAGACCGTCTTCTTGCGGTCGGCGAGGTCCTTGAACTTCGCGAAGAGCTCGTCGATGCGGGCGTCCTCGAGGCGGAAGCCGAGGTCGGCGAGGCGCTGCGCGAAGGCGTGCTTGCCGGAGTGCTTGCCGAGCACCATCTTGTTGCGCGGCAGCCCGATCGACTCGGGCGTCATGATCTCGTAGGTGAGCGGGTTCGCGAGGACGCCGTGCTGGTGGATGCCGGCCTCGTGCGCGAATGCGTTCTCGCCGACGATCGCCTTGTTGGCCTGGAGCTTGGAGCCCGTGACGCTGCAGACGCACTTGCTCGCCGCGTAGATCTTCGTCGTGTCGATGCCGGTGTCGGCGCCGAAGAACGCGTGGCGCGTCTTGAGCGCCATCACGATCTCCTCGAGCGAGGCGTTGCCGGCGCGCTCGCCGATGCCGTTGAGGCAGCACTCGACCTGCGTCGCGCCGCCGCGGACCGCGGCGAGGGAGTTGGCGACCGCGAGCCCGAGGTCGTTGTGGCAGTGGCAGGAGAGGACGACGTCCTTCGCGCCCGGAACGTTTTCGACGACGTCGCGGAAGAGGTCCTCGTATTCCTCCGGCATCGCGAAGCCGACGGTGTCCGGCATGTTGATCGTCGTCGCGCCGGCCTCGATCGCGGCCTGCACGACGCGGTGGATGAACGGCCGCTCGGAGCGGGAGCAGTCCTCCAGCGAGAACTCGATGTCCTCGCAGAGCGAGCGGGCGTATTTCACGCACTCGACCGCGGACTCGACGACGGCGTCCGGCGTCATGCGGAGCTTGCACTCCATGTGGAGCGGCGAGGTGGCGATGAAGACGTGGATGCGCGGATGCCTCGCGTCCTTCACGGCCTCCCAGGCGCGGTCGATGTCGGCCTTGCGGCAGCGGGCGAGCGACGCGACGACGGTCTTCTTCGCCGCACGCGCGAGCGCCTGCACGGCCTCGAAGTCGCCGGGCGAGGACGCGGCGAAGCCGGCCTCGACGACGTCGACGCCGAGCGCCTCCAGGTGCTCGAGGACGAGGAGCTTGTCGGCGAGGTTCATCGAGCAGCCCGGGGACTGCTCGCCGTCGCGGAGGGTGGAGTCGAAGATCTTGATGCGCTTGGTTTCGGTGGTCATGGCGTTGGTGGGGTGAAGAGGTTGAAGGGGTTGAAGGGGTTGAAGGGGGTGAAGAGGTTGAAAGGGTTGAAGGGGTTGAAGAAGTTGAAGGGGTTGAAAGGGGGGAGAGTGTGAAGGGCTGCCTTCTCATTTGCATTCGACCCCGGGCGCGCCTGCGGCGCGTTCGGGGTCGTGGCGGAACGCGCGGGCGGACGGCCCGGCGCGCTTTGTTTCACCTCGCTACCGCACGGCGGAAGAAGCCCCGACGCCGTGAGGCGCGAGGCCGGTAAGTCGTCCGGAGATGCGATGGGTGCGGGTTGCGTTCATCGGGGTGCAAGTATCCCAGAAAGGCCCCCGGAATGCAAGCGGTTTTTCGAGGCGGCGGGCCGGCGGGGCGCCCGGCGGCGTTTCATCCGCGCTACGGATCTTCGGCGAGGATGGCGCGGAAGAGGAGGGCGGCCTTGACGCGGCCGCCGGGGGCGGGATCGACGGAAGCGGAGACGAGGCGATGTCCGTCGGCCTCGGCGTCGGCGACGGCGCGCGCGAGGGCGGGAAGGTCGGCGGAGGGGACGGAAAGGGCGGTTTCGCGGACGAGCACGAAGGCGTTGCCGCGGAGGGGGCGTTCGCGGAGCGGGGCGGCGGGGGTGGCGGCGACGCCGCGGGCGGCGAGGTGCGCGGCGGGGTCGCGGGAGGGGGTGCGGGCGGTCGCGGCGAGAAGGGCGTCGCGGTAGCGGTCCTGCGCGGCGAGGTCGGGGGCGAGTTCGGCGAGGTCGGCGCGGGCGAGGGCGGCGCGGCGGCGGGCGTCCGCGGCGCCGGGGCGGAGGAGGAGGGCGAGCGCGAGGAAGGCCGCGCCGAGGAGCGCGCAGGCGATCGGGAGGCCGAAGCCCGCCGGGGTGGGGGAGGACTTCATGGCTGGGGCGCGGCGGAGGGGTGGACGAAGAAGGCGACGCGGCCGCCGGGGGCGGGCGCGGGCGCTTCGGAGAGGACGGCGCGGACGCCGGCGGCGCGGAGGTCGGCGGCGAAGGCCTCGGCCGCGGCGGCGTCGGGCGCGGTGCCGGAGGCGGAGAGGCCGGCGGCGGAGGCCTCGAGGTGGCCGAGGCGGACGCCGCGGGCGGCCGCGGCGGCGGGGAGGGCGGCGAGCGCGGGGGCGGCACCGGGATCGGCGACGGCGGGATCGCGGGATTCCGCGGCGGCGCGGCGGGCCTCGGCCAGACCGGCGGCGCCGCGGGCGGCGACGTGGTA
>CAMOEO010000389.1 GCA_946612175.1 uncultured Verrucomicrobiota bacterium | reverse complement strand
CGACGAGCCCGTAGGGCTCCTGCCAGAAGCTCGGGACGACAACGCACGCGGCCGCGCGCATCCACGCCTGCGGGTCGGCCTGGAAGCCGCGGAAGCGCACCCGGTCCGCGAGGCCGAGCTTCTCCGCCAGCGCGCGGAGGCGTCCCTCGAGGTTGCCCGCGCCGACGACGTCGAGCGTGCGGCGCGTCCGCATCCGCGCCATCGCGCGGAGCAGCAGCTGCACGCCCTTGCCGCGGATGAGCTGCCCGACGAAGAGCAGGTCGATGTCCGGCGGGACGGCGGCCGTGCCGCCGCCCCCGACGGGAATCTTAGGGGGCTCAACGACGATCTTCTCTTCCGGTATCCCGTTGGCGACGAGGCGCCGCTTCATGAAGTCCGAGATGACGACGAGCCCGCGCAGCCGCGCGAGGTCGCGCTTGCGGCGCCGCTGCGAGAGGACGCGGGCGAGCGCGAGGCGCCAGGCGCGGCAGAGCGGCGCGCAGAGGAGGCACGGCCAGACCCCCGACGCTCGCGTGCAGTTGCGCCGCAGCGGCGTGTAGGCGTAGCTGCGCGGGCAGATCGGGTCGTGGTCGTGGACGTAGAGGACCGTCCGCTCCGGCGGAAACCGTTCGAGCGTCGCGAGGTCGGTGCACTTGTGCACGACGATCTCGTCGAACGGCGCGAGATCCGCCGGCACCTCGTGCGCGATCTCGACCTCGCGCCCCGCCGCGCGAAGCGCCGCCGCGTGGCGCTCCGCGAAGATCTCGATGCCGCCGCGCGCGGCCGAGGGCTCAAGATAGAAGAGCGTTCTCACGGGCGCAGGCTCCGCAGGGCGGCGACGAATTCCGTCCGCGCCGGATCGAGACGTTCGAGCAGGAGCCCGGCGTAGGCGCGCGCGCGCACCTCCTCCCAGTCGCCCGCGTCGCGCAGCGCGGCCAGGACGTGCGCCGCGGCGGCGTCCCAGTCGCAGTCGTCGAAGCTCCCCTCGACCGTCCGGCCGAAGTTCGCGAGCCAGTTGGCGACCTTGGAGCCGCGCGCGACGCCGAAGACGGCGGTCCCGACGTTCGCGGCGAGGATGAGCAGGTGCAGGCGGCTCGAAAGCACGGCGCGGCAGTCGGCCGCCGCCTCGCACACGGCCTCGGGCGTGTCGCCCGGGATGCATTCCACGCCGAGGCCCTCCAGCAGCGCGCGGTCGGTCTTCGGGTTCATCGGGATGCCGACGACGCGCGCGCCGCCGGCGCGGACGGTCGCGACGAGCCGCTTCACGCCCTCCAGGTCCGCGACCCGCCGCTGCGTCGAGATGCACAGGCACAAGGAGGTCGGACGTTCGGACAGTGCGACCGTGCGACCGTCCGACCGTGCGACCGTTCGACCCTGGAGGATGGCGGTGTCGGCGGCGACGCGGACGCCGGGGACGCCGAACGAGGCGAGGACGGCGGCGCTTTCGGGGTCGCGCACCCACACGCCGCGGCAGCGCGGGAACGTCGCGCGAAGGCGCCGCCCGAGCCGCGCGCGAAGGCGCCCCTCGTAGGCGCCGAGGAGCCCGAGCGCGGAAAGCAGACGGCGCCGCCGGCCGTGGGCGCGGAAGAAGACGGGGTTGGGCTCGTCGTCCATCCCGACGCCCCAGACGAACGTCGGGACGCCGGCGCGCTGCGCCCGCTCGAGCAGGTCGAGCGCGACGTGCGGGTAGTCCGAGAGCCCCGTCGCGCCGCACCAGACGTAGGCGTCGAACGCGCGGACCGCGTCGGAGAAGCCGTCGGCCGGCACGCCCGCGAAGCCGAACGGCGGAACGACGCGGACGCCGAGGAGCTCCGCCGTGGCGGGGTCCGCCGTCGCGACCGCGAACTCCGCGTCCGGCAGGTCCTCGCGCAGCATCCGGACGACGCACGCGACGATCGCCTCGTCTCCGATGTTGTCGCACCCGAGCGGGATGCCGCCGAGCAGGATGGTCAGATGGTCGGATGGTCGCATGGTCGGATGGTCGAATGGTCGAATGGTCGCCTAGTCGGCGGAGCGCGCGCCGCGCCAGTGGGAGACGCGCTGGACGAGCCGCCGCACGGGCGCGGAGGGAAGCTCCGCCCAGTCGCGCGGGCGCGGCAGCAGGTAGGCCCAGTCGCGCAGCGTCTCGCGGGCGGCGGAGGCGAGCTCGCGCGCGAGCGACGGCGCGGCGCCGAAGATCGCGCGGTCGGCGGCGCCCTCGCCGCGGAAGCGCTTCGCGAGCTCGCGCAGGGTGTAGTTGTGCGAATGCTCGACGCGGGCCGAGGGGCGGTAGAGGATGCGCACCGGGTCGCGCTCGCGGCGGGAGTTGCGCCACGCCCACTCCACGTCCTCGGAGTAGCGGATCGACTCGTCGAAGGGCGTCTCGATGAGCAGCGCGCGGCGGGTCGCCGAGCTCGCGAGCGAGAAGAAGAAGCGCCACGAGGCCTGCACGCGCCCGTCGCCGAACGCGCGTTCCGAGTCCTTGCGCACGAGCGCCGTCGCGTCCGCGCGCGGCAGCTGGTTCGCGAAGCAGAACGCGGGGCGGTCCGGCTCCTCGCGGAGCGGACGGACGAGTTCCGCGAGCCAGTCGTCGCCGACCGGGACGGCGTCGGAATTGTTGAACGCGACGATCTCGCCGCGGGCGTCGCGAACGAGCGCGTTGAGCGTGCGGCCCGGGCGGTATTCGCCCGCGGGGCGCTCGAAGAAGCGGACGGGGAAGCGCTCGGCGACCTCGCGCGTGCGGTCGGTCGAGGCGTCGTCGCACACCACGACCTCGAACGGGAA
>CAMOEO010000388.1 GCA_946612175.1 uncultured Verrucomicrobiota bacterium | reverse complement strand
ATGTTGGAGGAGACGACCTCCGCGGCCCATGCGGGCGGCGCGGGGCGTTCGAATCATTGCGGCGGAGGGCGGATGCTCCGTTTGCTCTCGCCACCGGGCGGCCTTCCTCCGGTCCCGGCGGCGCCTAGTCCGGCCGCCCCCTCCCGTGCAGGTCGCTGCGGAATCCGCGGCCGGGCGCCGGCTCGGGAGGAGGAAGGGGCCCGGGCGCGGGCAGGATGCGCCAGTACGCCTCGGCGACGCTCCGCGGGACGAGCCCCCGGTAGTGCCGCTCCAGCATCTCGGTCGAGCGGCCGTGCCCGAGGTTGAGCGCGGTGGCCGCCGCGTTGCGGAAGGCCGCGACGTGCATCGTCGCGTACGTGTGCCGCGCGGCGTTATGCGTGGCGCCGTTGCCCCAGGCGTCGGCCGGGGCGAGCCGCCTCGCCTTCCAGTCGCGGATGGCGTGCTCGTCCCGCACGATCCGCCCCGCGGCCGCCCCGCCGCGGTGCTCCGCCGTCCAGTCGCGCCACTTCCGCAGCCACGCGACAGCGTTCGGCTCCAGTTCCACCAGCCTCGGCCGCCTCCCCTTCGTGAACCCCTTCGGGCGCGGGATCCGCAGCACGCCGCCCTCCAGGTCCAGGTCCTCCCACCGCGCCCGCAGGATCTCCGCCGTCCGCACCCCCGCGAGGAACCCCAGCGCCAGGAACGCCCCGATCCCCGCCTCCGCCGGCCCCGGGTGCGCCTCCGCCGCGCGCAGGATCCGCTCCACCCGGTCCGGCGCCAGCCACGCCGGCTCCCGCCAGTCCACGCGCCGCGGCGCGAGCCCCGCGATCGGCGAGGTCTCGAGCAGCCCCTCCCGCACCGCCCAGTTCACCGCCAGCCGCAGCCTCCGGAAGTGCGAGTTCGCCGTCTCCGCCGAGCGGTAGCGCCCCAGCGCCGCCGCGACGAGCTCCGGCCGCAGCTCGTCCACCGGCGTCTCCTCGCCGAGCGCCTCCCCGAAGAACCGTGCCGCGCCCCGCAGCGCCCCCAGGCTCCGCCGTTGCTCCGGCGCGTAGCGCGACGCGCATCGCTCGAAGAGTTCGCCCAGCGCGAGCGGGGGCGCGGCACGCCCGCGCCCCCGCGATGCGCGCAGGTGCGTTAGCGCCAGTTCCGTCAGCGTCGGCGCCTCCTCCTCCGCTCCGCCCCCCTCCTCCAGAATGACCATCGCGTGCAGCGCGTCCAGCAGCCCCGGACGCGAGGCGTACCGCGCCAGCAGCGCGTCCATCCGCCGAATCGCCGCCCCGCCCCTCCGTCCTCCCCCCTTCGCTCCCTTCAACCTCTTCAACCCTTTCAACCTCTTCAACCTCTTCAACTTGGAAAGATCCTCCAGTACCGCTCCGCCGTCCTTCGCGCGACCAGTCCCCGGTAATGCTCCTCGAGCATCGCGATCCCGCGCCCGTGCCCCATGTTCAGCGCCGTCGCCGCCGCGTCGCGGAACGCCCCCACGTGGTGCGTCGCGTAGCTGTGTCGCATGATGTTCGCGTTCTCGTCCCGCCCCCACGAGTCCCCCGCCGGCGCGAGCCACGCCTTCTTCCATTCCGCGAACAGCCACGGCTTCGGCACCATCGGCCCGTGCGGCGCCCGTCCCCGTCGCTGCCCCGCCAGCCACCGCCGCCAGTGCGCCAGCCAGGCCGCCGCGTTCCGCTCCAGCTCCACCAGCCTCGGACGCGCCCCGCTCGTCCAGCCCTTCGGGCGCGGGATCCGCAGCACGCCCCCCTCCAGGTCCAGGTCCTCCCACCGCGCCCGCCGGATCTCCGCCGTCCGCACCCCCGCGAAGAACCCCAGCGTCAGCACCACCCCCACGTCCCCCGCCGCCCGCCCCGGATGCGCCTCCGCCGTCCGGAAGATCCGCTCCACCCGGTCCGGCAGGAAGAACGCCGGCTCCCGCCACGCCTCCGACCTCCGCTCGATCCGCTCCGCCGCCCGCGCCGCCTCCGCCCCGCAGAGCCCCTCCCGCTCGCCCCACCGCAGTGCCGCCCGCAGCCGGTCCAGCATCCCGTTGTACGACCGCGCCGACCGGTACCGCGCCAGCACCGCCTCCAGGTCCTTCCTCCGCAGCGCCTCCATCGGCAGGTCCGGCCCCGTCTCCCGCGCTACCACGTTCCCCAGGCTCCGCGCGTTCGCACGGCTCGCCGTCTGCTCCTCCGAACATCGCTCCGCATACCGCTCGAAGAACGCACGCACCGTCGTCCGCGTCCCCGCCCCCTTCGCCTCCGCCCCGCCCCCCGCGTTCATTGTGCATTCTGCCTTCTGCATTCCTCCCCCCTCCCGCCGCCACGCCAGCGCCAGCTCCGTCAGCGACGTCTCGCACCGCGCCGCATCGAGCAGCGCCAGCGCGTTCAGCGCATCGAACAGCCTCCGCCGGTCGAGGATTCCCCCCAGCAGCGCCCGTATCCGTTCCTCCGTTTCCGCCAGGGGCGGCCCCTTCGTTTTTCCTTGCATGGTTCGGTTCTCTCCTTGCGCCTTCCATCCTACCACGCCGCCCGCTTCCAGGCGTCCGCCGACCGCAATTTCGAGGGGAAATCACCCCTCGTTTCTTCCAAAAAATGGGCCGCGGAAGTCCCCCCCGAAACTTTTTTGAAAAAAACGCTTGCTTTTGCGCCCCCTTTTTTCTATACTGCGGCCTTGTCCGGGGCCACTAGGTCCAGGAAACACCAAAAAACCTACCAAAAACAGGAAAAAACACATGAAAACGAAAACACTCGCAGCCCTTGCGCTCATTGCGGCGCTCGGTGCTTCGCCCGCATGGGCCGCGGAGGT
>CAMOEO010000387.1 GCA_946612175.1 uncultured Verrucomicrobiota bacterium | reverse complement strand
GGACGTGGAGCACCTCGTCGACGTCGGCCTTCGCGGCCTGCGTCATGCGGCGGCGTGTGTAGGTGGAGAGCGCCTCCAGGTAGCGGCGGGAGCCCTCGGCGTAGAGGATGCCGAGGGCGAGGGAGGACTTGCCGGAGCCGGAGACGCCGGCGACGCCGACGATCCCACCGAGCGGGACGTCGACGTCGAGGTTCCGGAGGTTGTGGACGCGGGCGCCGCGGACGGAGATGCAGGCGGGGGCGGGCATGGAGCCGGGGGGCTACTCCGCGGTCGCCCGGTCGAAGATGGCGTCGACCTCGGGGCCGGGCTTCCGCGTGAGCAGCGTCGCGACGACGGCGCAGACGAGGCCCGCGGCGAAGCCGGGGACGATCTCGTAGAGGTAGCCGCCGATCCAGTCGGAGAGGTTGTAGAGGCAGACGACGTCCACCACCGCGCCGCCGATCACGCCCGCGAGCGCGCCGGCGTAGTTGAAGCGGCGCCAGAAGAGCGAGAGGATGACGACCGGGCCGAACGCCGAGCCGAAGAGGCCCCACGCGTTCTCGACCATGTCCATGATGCTGGAGGCCCAGGAGCCGGGCTTCTCGAGGCCGCTGGCGGCGACGAAGAACGCGACGAACGCCACGATCATCACGATGAAGCGCCCGACCCAGAGCATCTCCGCGTCCGTCGCCTTGTTCTTGCGGATCACGGGCTGGTAGAAGTCGCTCGAGAAGGCCGAGGAGGCGACGAGCAGCTGCGAGTCCGCCGTGCTCATCGAGGCGGCGATGATCGCGGCCAGGAGGATGCCGGCGACGAACGCCGGGAACATCGCGTTCACGACGGTGACGAACACCATCTGCTGCGCGGAGGCCGGGACGAGCTTCGCGGCGAGCGACTCGCCGCCGGGGAGCAGGTAGGTGCGGCCGAGGATGCCGAGGGCGATCGCGGCGCCGAGCGAGAGGACGACCCAGATGCAGGCGATCCAGGCGGACTTCCTCACGCTCTTCGGGTCCTGGATGCCCATGAAGCGGACGAGGATGTGCGGCATGCCGAAGTAGCCGAGGCCCCAGCCGAGGCCGGAGACGATGTCGTTCCAGGACGCGGCGAAGGGGTCGCTGCCGAAGGGCTTCACGCCCTCCGCGAACGACTCGGCGAACGAGGCGTCGAACTTGCCCGTCGCGGCCATGGCGATCGGGACGAGCAGCAGCGCGCAGAGCATCATGATGCCCTGGAAGAAGTCGGTCCAGCACACGGCCTTGTAGCCGCCGAGGAACGTGTAGCAGAGGATGAGCGCGGCGAAGATCTCCATCGCCAGCAGCTCGCGGCCCTGCAGCGCCGGGCAGACCGCCACGAAGACCTTGGTGCCCGCGACGAAGCCGCTCGCCACGTAGACCGTGAAGGCGACGAGGAACACGACCGCGCAGGCGATCTTGAGGGCGGGGTTGGAGGTCGCGAAGCGGTTGGTGAGGTACTGAGGGAGCGTGATCGAGTCGTTCGCGGCCTGGGAGAAGCGGCGGAGGCGCGCCGCGACGAACGCCCAGTTGGCGATCGTGCCGAGCGCCAGGCCGATGCCGATCCAGACCTTGCCCATGCCGAAGGCGAGGATGGAGCCCGGGAAGCCCATGAGGAGCCAGCCGGACATGTCGGAGGCCTGGGCGGACATCGCGGAGACCCACGGGCCCATCTGGCGGCCGCCGAGGAAGTATTCCTTCTCGCCGCCGCCCTTGGTCTTGAGGAAGAAGTAGACGCCGATCGCGAGGACGACGGCGAAGTAGAGGCAGAACGCGAGAATTTGCATGGAGGGTGCGGATGGGGGTGGAATGGGTGGGAGAACGGGGTAGAGGCTAGCAGAAAGCGCCGCGGAACGCAACCCCCGGCGATTCTATCGACCGAAACGGAAGGTTGACAGAAACGGGGCGTTGCGGGACAATCGGCCATCGTTCCCGCCACCCGTTCCGCCATGCTCCGCCGTTTCCCCCTCCTGCCCGTGCTCCTGCTCGCGCTTTCCGCCGCGGGCGCCCCTCCCGCCGCGCCCGCCGCGCCGCTGGAGCGGCGCTTCGCCGGCGAGGGGGCGGAGGTCTCGCTGCGCGTGGAGCCCGGGGAGGTCCGCCCCGAGGCGGACTGCGAGGCGGTGGTGCGCGCGACGGCGCCGGAGCCGCTGCGCGCGACTCTGCCGGAGGACCTGGCGGACCGGTTCGAGGGCTTCGAGGCGACGGGCTCGTACGCGGACGAGGAGGGCGCGGTGCACATCGGCCTTTCGCCCGTCCCGGGCGCGCCGCGCTACCGCGTGCGGCCGTTCGCGGTGCGGGTCGAGGACGCGGGCTCCTCGCCGGCGCGCGTCTCGTGGCTCGTCACGGAGGCGGTGGACCTTCCCGAGGCGCCGCCCGCGGCCGCGCCCGCGGAGGCGCCGTCGGCGGACCTCTCCCCGGCGTGGATCGCGCCCTCGGCGCGCCGCGTGGCGGGGCGGGCGCTCGCCGCGCTCGGCGCCGCGGCGGCGCTGGCGCTGCTCGCCTTCGGCGCCTCGCGCCTGCGCCGCGCGCGCCGCGTGCGACGCATGACGCCGCGGGAGCGCGCGCTGCGTGAGCTGGAGGCGCTGCTGGCGCGCGGGCTGCCCGGTCGGGGCCGCTTCAAGGACTACTACGTCGAGCTCACGATGGTCGTGCGCCGCTACGTGGAGCGCCGCTACGGCATCCGCGCGCCGCGGCGGACGACGGAGGAGTTCCTGGCCGAGGCGGGGCGCGCGGCGGCGTTCGACGCGGCGACGGTGCGCCGGCTCGCGGACTTCCTCGAGGCGGCGGACCTG
>CAMOEO010000386.1 GCA_946612175.1 uncultured Verrucomicrobiota bacterium | reverse complement strand
CGCCCCGCCATGTTTTCCGTCGCGCGTCTTCCCCCCTTCCTCCCTCGCGCCCCGCCACGCCCGGGGAACGGCCGGAAGCCTTGTCCGTACATGATCCGATGTGCTACAATGGGCGCCGACATGCACACCAACGAACGGAACGATCCTGCGGGCCGCGAGCCGGCCGGGCGGGGGCGCGGAGCGGGTGCCGCGAAGACGGCGGACGGGGCTCCCGCGCCGTGAACCTGCCGCGACTTCCCGTCGCCGAGGCCCTGCCGGATCTGCGCCGCGCGCTGGCGGCGGGGCCGGCGGCGGTGCTCGTCGCGCCGCCCGGCTCGGGCAAGACGACGACCGTCCCGCTCGCGCTCCTCGACGAGCCGTGGCTCTCGGGGAAGTCGATCCTGCTGCTGGAGCCGCGCCGGATGGCCGCGCGCGCCGCGGCGTGGCGCATGGCGGAACTCGCGGGCGGCGCCGTCGGCGGGCTCGTCGGCTACCACGTCCGGCTGGAGCGCAGGTCCTCCCGCGAGACGCGCGTCCTGGTCCTCACGGAGGGGCTCCTCTCGCGCCGCATTCTTTCCGACCCGGAGCTCTCCGGCGCCGGGCTCGTCGTCTTCGACGAATTCCACGAGCGCTCGCTCCACGCGGACCTGGGCCTCGCGCTGGCGCTCGACGTGCAGCGCTCCCTGCGGCCGGACCTGCGGATCCTCGCGATGTCCGCGACGCTCGACGCGGCGTCCGTCGCGCGGCACCTCGGCGGCGCCGGCGCGCCCGCGCCGGTCGTGCGCGCGGAGGGGCGGATGTTCCCGGTGGAGACCTCGTTCCTGCCCTTCGCCCAGGAGCCGAACATGGGCCGCAGGACCGCGCTCGGCGTCCGGCGGGCGCTGGCGGAGCACGACGGATCGGTGCTCGCGTTCCTCCCGGGCGAAGGCGAGATCCGGACGTGCGCGGAGGCGCTCTCCGCGCCGCACGCGATCCCGCCGGACGTCGACGTGCGCCCGCTCTACGCGGCGCTTTCGCGCGCGGAGCAGGACGCGGCGCTGCGCCCCGCGCCGCCCGGGCGGCGCAAGGTCGTGCTGGCGACGTCGATCGCGGAGTCCTCGCTCACGATCGAGGGCGTCTCGTGCGTCGTCGACAGCGGTCGGGCGCGCCTCTCGCGCTTCTCCCCCGACACGGGGATGAGCCACCTCGAGACGATCCGCGTCTCGCGGGACCGGGCGGACCAGCGGCGCGGCCGCGCCGGGCGGCTCGGGCCGGGGTTCTGCTACCGGCTCTGGGACGAGGGGGAGGACCGCCGCCTCGCCCCGACCGCGCCGCCGGAGATCCTCGTCGCCGACCTCGCCCCCGCCGCGCTCGCGTGCGCGGACTGGGGCTCCTCCGCGCCGGACGCCGTCCCGTGGCCGACCCCGCCCCCGGCCGCGACGTGGCGCGGCGCGCTGGCGCTGCTGCGCGACCTGCGCGCGCTCGACGCGGAGGGCCGCATCACGCCGCACGGCCGCGACCTCGCGCGCATGGGCGCGCATCCGCGCCTCGCCCAGATGATGCTCGCGGCGGGGGGCGGCGCGGCGCTGCGCGAGGCGTGCCTGCTCGCGGCGGCGCTCTCCGAGGCGCTCCCGGCCTCCGCGCGGCCGAGCTCCAACGCCGAGCACCTCGTCCGCGACCTCGTCGAGGGCGACGGCGCAGTTCCCCCCGCGGCTCGCGCGCGGATCCGCGAGCTGGCGAAGGCGTGGGAGCGGCAGATCCCCTCCCCGAGCCCGGCGGACGGCGCGGCGGTCGCCGCGCCGTCCACCGGGTGCCTCCTCGCCTTCGCGTATCCCGACCGCCTCGCGCGGCGGCGGCGGACGGCGCGCGACGAGGGGCGCTACCTCACCGTCGGCGGGCGCGGGGCGAAGCTCGCGCCGGGCGACGGCCTCGCGCGGAGCGAGTGGATCGTGATCGCCGACATCGACGACGCGGACGCCGACGGCGCCGTGCGCCTCGCCGCGCCGATCGCGGCGGAGGACGTCCTGCGGCTCTTCGGCGACCGGACGGCGACGGAGCGCGTCTTGGAGTGGAACCCGCGCGCGGAGCGCGTGGACGCCGTCGAGCGGGAGAAGCTCGGCGCGATCCCGCTGCGGGAGCGGCCGCTGCGCGATCCGGATCCGGAGGCGGTCCTCGCCTGCCTCTGCCGCGGCGTCCGCGCCGCGGGGATCGGGCGCCTCGGCTGGACCGACGGCGCCCGGGCGCTGCAGGCGCGCGCCGCGTTCGCGCGCCGCCACGCGCCGGAGGAGGGGATCCCCGACCTCTCCGACGAGGCGCTCGCCGCGGAGCTCGAATCGTGGCTCGGGCCTCGCCTCTACGGGATGCAGACCCTGGCGCAGGCCGCGGGGGCGGATCTCCACGAGGCGCTCCTCGCGCGGCTCGGGCCGGCGGCGGCGCGGCGGCTCGACGCGCTCGCGCCGACGCACCTGACGGTCGCCACCGGGTCGCGCATCCGGATCGACTACGCGGGCGACGAGCCGACCGCGTCCGTGCGGCTGCAGGAATGCTTCGGGATGACCGGGACCCCGCGCATCGCGGGCGGGCGCGTCCCGGTGCGGCTGCAGCTGCTCTCGCCGGCGCAGCGCCCGGTGCAGGTCACCTCCGACCTGGCGAGCTTCTGGCGCGAGGGGTATCCGCTCGTCCGGAAGGAGCTGCGCGGCCGCTACCCCCGCCACGTGTGGCCGGAGGACCCCGCCACGGCGCAGGCCACGCGCCGCGCCAAGCCGCGGGGGACGTAGCGCGCGCCCGCGCAGGCTCGCCCGTGCCGCTTAGGCTAGGCGGAGCGGCGTCGTCGCGAACCGCGGCGACGCCGGACG
>CAMOEO010000385.1 GCA_946612175.1 uncultured Verrucomicrobiota bacterium | reverse complement strand
CCGCCCGGGGTCGACAACCAGGGCACCCACACGCCCGCGTTCTACGCCTCGCGCGTGCAGCAGATCATCGACGCGAAGATCCCCTTCGACCGCCTCTGCTTCAAGGACGCCTCCGGCACCTCCACCCCGACCACGGTCCGCGAGACGATGAAGGCCGCGCGCAAGGTCCTCGAGAAGGCCTTCCCCGGCAAGCACGTCCACATCCAGTTCCACTCCCACGAGACGGCCGGCAACGGCATCGCCTGCTACCTGGCGGCGCTCGAGGGCGGCGCGGACGGCCTCGACCTCTCGATGACGCCCATGTCCGGCGGCACCTGCCAGCCCGACATCATCACGATGTGGCACGCGCTCGACGGCGACGACCGCTTCGAGCTCGAGGGCATCGACATCGAGAAGGTCCGCAAGGCCGAGGCGGTCTTCAAGGAGCAGATGAAGGACTACTTCCTCCCGCCCGAGGCGATGTCCGTGAGCCCGGCGATCGTCTGGTCCCCGATGCCCGGCGGCGCGCTCACCGCCAACACGCAGATGCTGCGCGACTTCGGCATGATGGACAAGTACGACGCGATGATCGCCGAGATGTACGACTGCGTCCGCCTCGGCGGCTTCGGCACCTCCGTCACCCCGGTCTCGCAGTTCTACGGCCAGCAGGCGCTCAACAACGCGATGTTCGGCAAGTGGAAGAAGATCGCCCCCGGCTACGGCAAGATGGTCCTCGGCTACTTCGGCAAGACCCCCGTCGCGCCCGACCCGGAGATCGTCAAGATCGCCTCCGAGGCGCTGGGCCTGCAGCCCACCACCAAGACCGTCCTCGAGATCAACAACGCCGACCCGAAGAAGGGCCGCGCCGCCGCCGAGAAGATGCTCAAGGACGCCGGCCTCCCGATCACGGACGAGAACGTCTTCATCGCCGCCTCCTGCCTCGAGAAGGGCATCGCCTTCCTCAAGGACCCCTCCAAGGCCCCCAACGGCGTGCGCAAGAACGCCGCCTCCGCCGTCTCCGGCGGAGCGCAGAACCCGGGCGGCAAGGACTTCACCGTCACCGTGAACGGCAAGGCCTACGGCGTCTCCTTCGGCGCGGACGGCCAGGCCACGGTGAACGGCCAGGCCTGCACCTACTCCGTGAAGGACGGCCTCTCCGCCGTCTCCGGCGGAGCGCAGAACGCCCCCGCGGCCGGCGGCGCCGGCGAGCCCTTCAAGGCGCCGATGCCCGGCCTCGTGCTGCGCATCACCGCGCAGAGCGGCGCGCAGGTCGCCGAGGGCGACGAGGTGCTCGTCATGGAGTCCATGAAGATGGAGATGCCGATGAAGGCCACCAAGGCCGGCGTCGTCACCATCAACGTCGCCCAGGGCGATAAGATCAACGCGGGCGACACGCTCTTCACCGTCGCCTAACACGGAGCGCCTCCGCGCGGGGCCGGCCCGGCCGGCCCCGCGGGCGGACCTGAAACCGACAAGGATCGAACGAACATGAAGTACACCTCTCTTCTCGCGTGCTCCGCGCTGCTCGCGGCGGCGGCTCTGCCGTCCTTCGCGCAGGACGCCGGGCTCGCCGAGCCCGCGCCCGCCGTCGTGGCGGAGGCGCCCGCCGAGGCCGAGGACACGAACCCCGACACCATGTCCAAGGCGCAGCTCGCCGAGCGCGCCGCCGGCATGTGGCAGGACTCCGGCATCTACGGCTTCCTCACCGCCGAGCCCCGCGACTGGGCGGTCGACACCCGCGCCACCGGCGTCGGCGAGATCGACGCCGCCGGACCGAAGTACGACAAGGACGGCAACACCACCCCCGCCGCGCTCGTCGGCGAGGACGGCGCGCTGCACTACGGCGTCACGACCGGCTACTACGACGCGAACGGCAAGTTCATCAAGGGCCACCCCGTGCACATGCTCTTCGGCATGCCCTACGGCCTGGGCCAGTTCCTGATGATCTTCGTGTGCGTGTTCCTGATCTACCTGGCGTTCGTCAAGGGCTTCGAGCCCCTGCTGCTCTTCCCGATCGGCATGGGCGGACTGCTCGCGAACATCCCGCTCGCGGGCGTCACCACGCCCACGATGATGACCGGCGGCCTGATCGTGAACGGCGGCCTGCAGATGGTCGGCGGCCAGGTCACGGCCGGCGGCTTCCTCTCCTGCATCTTCCAGGCGGGCATCGACACGGGCCTCTTCCCGATCCTCATCTTCTTCGGCGTCGGCGCCATGACGGACTTCGGCCCGCTCATCGCCAACCCGAAGATGCTGCTCCTCGGCGCGGCCGCGCAGCTGGGCATCTTCTCCGCGCTCATCGGCGCGGTGGTGCTCGACCAGTTCGTGCCCGGCATCCACTTCACGCTCGAGCAGGCCGCGTCGATCGGCATCATCGGCGGCGCGGACGGCCCGACCTCGATCTGGCTCACGACCAAGCTCGCGCCCGACCTCATCGGGCCGATCGCCGTGGCGGCCTACAGCTACATGGCGCTCGTGCCGGTCATCCAGCCGCCGCTCATGAAGCTCTGCACGACCGAGGCCGAGCGCAAGATCCACATGAAGCAGCTGCGTCCGGTGAAGAAGATCGAGAAGGTCGTCTTCCCGCTCACGGTCGTCATCCTCTGCGGCCTCCTGCTCCCGAGCGCCGTGCCGCTCATGGGCGCCCTGATGTTCGGCAACATCGCGCGCGAGAGCGGCGTCGTGGACCGCCTGAGCGACACGATGCAGAACGCGCTCATCAACATCGTGACGATCCTGCTCGGCATCTCCGTGGGCTCCAAGCTCGCGGCCGAGAAGTTCGTGACGGGCCAAACCGCGGGCATCATGATCCTGGGCGTCGTCGCGTTCGGCATCGGCACCGTGGGCG
>CAMOEO010000384.1 GCA_946612175.1 uncultured Verrucomicrobiota bacterium | reverse complement strand
GGCGGCCGTGGCGCGCGACGTCGCGCTCGCCCGGCGCACCGGCGCGCGCGTCCACCTGCAGCACCTCTCCGCCGCCGCGTCCGTCGACCTCGTCGCCGCCGCGCGCGCGGAGGGGCTCCGCGTCACCGCCGAGGCGACGCCGCACCACCTGCTGCTCGCCTGCGAGGACATCCCGGGCGACGACGCGAACTGGAAGATGAACCCGCCGCTCGGCACGCGCGCCGACCGCGCGCGGCTGCGCGAAGGGGTGCTCGACGGAACCGTCTCGTGCTTCGCGACGGACCACGCTCCGCATGCGATCGCGGCGAAGGCGCGCGGCTTCGCGGCGGCGCCGTTCGGCGTCGTCGGGCTCGAGACGGCGCTTCCCGCGACCTGGCGCGCGATGGTGTCGGAGGGCGGCATGGCGCCCGTCGAATGGGCGCGCCGCTGGACGACCGGCCCCGCGGAGCTGCTCGGCCTGCCGCCGCCCTCGCTCGCGCCCGGCGCCGAGGCGCGCGTGGCGCTGCTGCGCGAGGCGCCGTGGACCCCCGCGCCGGAGGACCTCGCCTCGAAGTCCCGCGACTGCCCGTTCCTCGGCATGGAGCTGCCGCTCCGCGTCGAGGCCCTTCTCGCCCCCGTCCCCGCCGCATGAACGCCCGTTCCCTCCGCACCCTCCTCGCGCGCCACGGCGGCGCGGCGCTCCTGCTCGCGGCGCTCTCCGCCGCCGAGGCGTCGTGGTACGCGGGCGCCGTCCTTTCGCACGGCGCCGCCCCGCCGCCGCGGATCGTCGAGACGCTGCTCGCGCCGTTCGTCTCGTTCCCGCCGGGGCCGGACCGCGCCCGGATCGCGTGGAACATGCTGCTCGCGGCGCTGCCCGTCAACGCGCTCGTCTACGCGTTCGTGCGGCGCCGCGTCCTGCGCCAGCGCGCGACGCTCGAAGGCCTCGTGAACGCCCCCCTCGACCGCGCGGCCCTCCGCCGGCGCATGGAGGAGCGCCGACGGGGTTCGTCGCCGGGGGATCGGAAGGAATTCCCGTCGTGAACCGGGACACCGTTCTCTTCCTCGACTTCCATCCCGACGGGGAGGGAAGCGTGAGAAAGCTTGCCGGCATCCGCCGCTTCGCGCGGACGCAGGGCTGGCGCGTCGATGCCGTTCGCCCCGACGAGTCCCGCGCCGCGCAGGTGGGGCCGCTCCTCGAGCGGCGCCGCCCGGTCGGCTGCATCGTGGAACGGGCCTCCTGGGACGAGCTGCTCCCTCCCGCCCTGTTCGGGAGCGTCCCGGTCGTCTACCTCGACCCGCCCGATCCCGACGCGCCCGGCCTCGCCCGCGTCGTTTCCGTCGTCTGCGACAACGAGGCCGTCGCGCGCATGGCCTTCCGCGAGCTCTTCGCCGGCATGCCGCCCTGCCTCGCCGCCGTGCCGAGCCCCGGCCTGCCCCGCTGGAACCTCGTGCGCATCGCGACCTTCCGGGCGCTGTGCGAAGAGGCCGGGATCGAATGCCGTACGTTCGACGGCATCGCCAACGAGGACCGGGAGAAGCGGATCTCCCGGCTGGCCCGGTGGCTCGCCCTTCTCCCGAAGCGGACCGGCGTCTTCGGCGCCAACGACAACGCCGCGCGCGACGTGGTCGCCGCCGCGATGCGCGTTCCCCGCCACATCCCGAAGGAGCTCGCCGTCGTCGGCGTCGACGGCGCGGGGGAGGGGTCCTTCCCCGTTTCCGTCACCTCGGTCAAGCTCGACCTCGAGCTCGCGGGCTACCAGGCCGCCAGGGCGCTGGCGGAACGGCTCTCCGGCCGGCGGGGCGGGCGTCCCGCCGGACCTCCGCCCTCCTTCGGGCCGCTCCTCGTGCTGCGGCGCCGGTCGACGCAGGGGCCGGGCCGCCAAGAGCCGCTCATCCTGGAGGCGGTGGACGTCATCCGCCGCGAGGCCGGCGAAGGCTTGACCGCCGCCGCCCTCGCCGCGCGCTTCCCCGTGAGCCGCAAGCACTTTGAGCGGCGCTTCCGCGAGGCGATGGGCCATTCCGTCCTCGACGAGATCCTCCACGTCCGCCTGGGCATGGCCCTCGACATGCTCTCGCAGTCGCACGTCCCCATCGGCACCATCGCCGACTTCTGCGGCTTCGGGACGCAACGCGGGCTCCGCAAGCTGTTCCGGGCGCGCTTCGGGACCTCGATGGAGGCGTGGCGCGAGGCCCACGGGCTCTCGTAGGGCGTCTTTTTCGGCGCCGTGCAAGAAACTTGCTCCAAAAGTTCCGCACACGACGGGACGGCGCGCTACAATGGGCGTCGTTCACGAGGGCGATCCGCTTCGTCGGTCCCCGCCCCGCGAAGATCCACCGAAGCACCGGCAGAGCGCGGGTTCCCGTGCCGCCGCAACCAACAAAACCACGACAGGAGAAACGCAATGGAACTCCATACCGTATCCGGTGTCCGCCAACAACTGCGGTGTTTGGCCGCCATCGTCCTCTTCGGAATGGTCCCGGCCGCCAGCGCGGCCTGGTTCGACGAACCGGCGGTCGTGGCGACCGTTTCCCCGGGCCTTTCCGGCACCGACCCCCACTACCTCAACCTGAGCGAGGACGGCGCCTATCTGCTGGTCGACTGGCACTCGTCGAACGCCGCGTTCCCGGCGGAGCTCTACTCCGTCGCGGAACTCAAGGCGCTTTCCGGCGCGACGAACCGCGTCGCCCTGGCGTCCGCCCTCGCGGGCGACTTCTTCGGAGCCGGCACCGGCGACGGCGGCTGGAAGGGCGGCGCGCTTTCCGCAAGGCTCGGCGTCGCGATCCCCGGCAGCGGCAAGGGGTCCGGCGCGGCCTACACGGCCTTCGACGTCCCGGCGCTCGGCTGGAAGGCCGGCGAGAACGCCTTCCAAATCG
>CAMOEO010000383.1 GCA_946612175.1 uncultured Verrucomicrobiota bacterium | reverse complement strand
ATGGCGCTCCGCCTCTTCGAGCCGTTCATCATCCGCCGCCTCAAGGAGCTCGGCATCTGCCATACGGTCCGCACCGCGCGCAAGATGATCGAGCGCCACGACGAGCAGGTCTGGGACATCCTCGAGGAAGTCACCAAGGACAAGACCGTGTTCCTCAACCGCGCGCCGACGCTGCACCGCCTTTCGATCCAGGCGTTCGAGCCGGTGCTCGTCGAGGGCAAGGCGATCCGCCTCCACCCGATGGTCTGCACGCCGTTCAACGCAGACTTCGACGGCGACCAGATGGCCGTCCACGTGCCGCTCTCGATCGAGGCGCAGATGGAGTCGAAGCTCATGATGCTCGCGTCGACGTCGATCTTCTCGCCGGCCTCCGGCAAGTCGGTCATGACGCCGACCCAGGACGTCTGCCTCGGCCTCTACTTCCTCACGGTCCCCTCGCAGCAGGACAAGCTCGCCGGCAAGCTCGCCGGCAAGGTTCCCGCGGGCGAGGAGCACCTGCCGCTCTTCAACGACATAGCGGAAGTCGAGTTCGGCATTGCCGAGGGCGCGATCGGGTACCACACCCGCATCCGCCTCAGGAACCCCGACTACGGCACGACGGGCCGTCCGCACGGCGACCCCTCGAAGCGCGTGATCGAGACGACCGCTGGCCGCGTGATCTTCAACAACGTGTGGCCTAAGGAGATGGGCTTCTGGAACGACAAGTGCTCCAAGTCCACGATCGGCAACCTCATCCTCGACTGCCACAAGGTGGCGGGGCATGACGAGACCGTGCTCGCGATCGACCGCCTGAAGACGCTCGGCTACAGCTTCGCCACCGTCTCTGGCGCGTCCATGGGCCTCAAGGACATGATCCGCCCGGCCGAGAAGGACGCCGAGGTCGCCAAGGCCCGCAAGGCCGCCGACGAGGTGCAGAAGCAGTTCCAGCAGGGCGTCATAACCGACGGCGAGCGCCACAACAAGATCGTCGACATCTGGTCCGCGACGACCGAGAAGGTCGGCGACGAGCTCTACAAGACGATCGACAAGAACATCAGCCCCGAGAACAAGAACCCGACCGAGCTGAACCCGGTCTACATGTTCGTCGACTCGAAGGCCCGTGGCTCGAAGCTCCAGATCCGCCAGCTCGCCGGCATGCGCGGCCTCATGGCGGCGCCTAACGGCGACATCATCGAGCGCCCGATCACGGCGTCGTTCCGCGAGGGCCTCTCGGTTCTCGAGTACTTCATCTCGTCGCACGGCGCCCGCAAGGGCCTCGCAGACACCGCCCTCAAGACGGCCGACGCGGGCTACCTCACGCGTAAGCTCGTGGACGTGTCGCAGGACGTCATCATCACGCAGGAAGACTGCAACACGGTCAACGGCATCGAGGTCGAGGCAATCGTCGAAGGCGACGAAGTCAAGGTCTCGCTCGGCGACCGCGCTCTCGGGCGCACCGCGCTCTACGAGATCCGCGACCCGAAGACCGGCGACGTTATCGTTCCCGCGAACGAGATCATCGACGAGGACGCGTGCGCGAAGATCGACAAGGCCGGCATCGAGAAGGTCTGGATCCGCTCCGGCCTCACCTGCGACGCCGAGCACGGCATGTGCGCGAAGTGCTACGGCCGCGACCTCTCGACCGGCAAGGAAGTCGAGATCGGCACGGCGGTCGGCATCATCGCCGCGCAGTCCATCGGCGAGCCCGGCACGCAGCTCACGATGCGTACGTTCCACATCGGCGGCACGGCTTCCGCGACGGCGAAGGTCCCCGAGATCGTCCTCAAGAACGACGGCTTGGCGCGCTTCGTCGACATCCGCAAGGTGCGCAACGACGAGGGACGCGAAGTCGTCCTCAACAAGAACGGCACGCTCGAGATCTACTCGAAGAGCGGCTCCAAGCTCGACACCTACCAGCTCCAGATGGGCACGACGCTCCTCATCGAGGACGGCGCAGAGGTGAAGAAGGGCCAGAAGGTCGCGACGTGGGATCCTCACTCCGTCCCTGTTCTTTCCGAGGCGGCCGGCGACATCGTGTTTGCAGACTTCGAGGAAGACGTCTCCGTCAAGACCGAGACCGACCGCGCGACCGGCGCCAAGACGCTCGTCGTCCTTCCGACTTCCGAGTCCAACCTCCACCCGCGCATCGAGATCCGCGGCGCGGACGGCAAGATGCTCGACTCGCACGACGTCCCGACGGGCGCCATCGTGATGGTGCGCGACGGCATGAAGGCGACCCCCGGCATGCTTCTCGCGAAGACGCCTCGTGAAGCCGCGAAGACGCGCGACATCACCGGCGGCCTTCCGCGCGTCGCCGAGCTCTTCGAGGCCCGCCAGCCCAAGGACGCGGCCGAAATCGCGAAGATCGAGGGCGAGATCGAGTTCGGCGAGAACGTGCGCGGCAAGCGCTGCGTGAAGGTCGTCGACCGCATCACCGGCCTCGTCGAGGAGCACCTGATCCCGATGGGCAAGCAGATCGTCGTGTTCAAGGGCGACCGCGTGAAGAAGGGCCAGCAGCTCACCGAAGGCCCGGTCATCCCGCAGGAGATCCTCGAGGTCTCGGGTCCGCAGGAACTCGAAAAGTACCTCGTCAACGAAGTGCAGCAGGTCTACCGTCTCCAGGGCGTCGAGATCAACGACAAGCACATCGAGATCATCGTCCGCCAGATGCTCCGCAAGGTCCGCATCACGAACCCGGGCGACACCGACTTCCTCTGGGGCGAGCAGGTCACGCGCCAGACGTTCCTCAAGGTCAACGAGGAGATGATGATGGAAGGCCGCCGCCCGGCGGAGGCCCAGCCCGCGCTCCTCGGCATCACCAAGGCCGCGCTCGAGACCGACTCGTTCATCTCCGCCGCGTCCTTCCAGGACACGA
>CAMOEO010000382.1 GCA_946612175.1 uncultured Verrucomicrobiota bacterium | reverse complement strand
CCCCGCCTCTGCCCCCGCGTCGACCTGCTCTTCCCCGAGCCCGCCCCCACCGCCCCCGAGCGCCTCGTCTCCGCCGCCCGCGCGAACGACCGCATCGCCTTCCACCCCGCCACGGCCGTCCTCGAGGTCCTTCCCACCGACGGCCCCCGCCGCTCCGTCCGCGCCCTCCGCATCGCCCCCGCCGGCGACCCCGCCGCCTCCTCCGAGCTCCCCGTCGACGGGATCTTCGTCGCCCTCGGTGCCGGCCCCGCCTCCGAATGGGCCCGCGGCGTCCTCGACCTCGAGCCCGACGGCCGCGTCCGCATCGACGCCCGCGGCGCCGCCTCCCTTCCCGGCGTCTTCGCCGCCGGCGACCTCGTCGAGCCCTTCCTCCGCCAGATCGCGACCGCCGTCGCCTCCGGCGCCGTCGCCGCCACCTCCGCGATCCGCTACCTCTCCGCCCGCTGAAGAGGCATTTACCGCCCGATCCCCATGAAACGCTTTCTGCTGCTCCTCCCTCTTCTCGCCGCCGGCTGCTCGCACTGCCCCGTCTGCGGCGGCGAGTGGGGCGCCGCCGAGCGCGCCCGCCGCGCCGCCGAGGAGGCCGCCCGCGCCCCCGAGCCCGCCTCGGTCTCCGGCTCCGTCGCCTGCCTCGAGCGCGTGACGATCCTCCCGACCTACCGCATCCGCGTCCGCCTGGTGAACCTCCGCACCGGCGAGACCGTCCGCCAGCTCGAGGAGACGGGCTTCGCCTCCTTCCCCTGGCCGTTCACGATCGACTACGACCTTCGCTCCCTCCGCCGCGGCGACCCCCACGGCCTCGCCGCCGAGATTCTCGCCGAGGACACCGTCCTTTTCCGGACCGACACCCAGTATCCGCTCTCCGCCGAGCGCAACGCCGTCGGCGCCCATCTCGTCCTCGTCCGGAAGAAATAGCGACCGGCCGTAAAATTCCGGCCCGCGGCGTCTAGTGCAGGGTGGGGGGCGTCCCCCCGCGCCCGCATCCCCCCGTTTTCTTCCCCGTCCCGCCTCCGGGAAATTGTGGGAAAGTGTGGGAAATGCGGAAAACGGCCACAACCCCCTTGCGCGCCCCCGCGCCCGCATGCTACACTTCCGCCCATGACCCCGACCCCATCGCCCCCCCCATCCGGCCCCCTTGCCGCCGCGCGCGGGCTCCGCCGCGCCATCCGCCGCGCCCTCGTCCTTCGCGCCGCCTGGAGCGCCCTCGCCTTCGGCCTGCTGCTCTCGGGCGGCGCCTTCCTCGCCCTTCGCGTCGCCGCCCCCGGCCTCTCCCCCCTGCGCCTCCTCCCCTGGGCCGCCCTCGCCCCCGCCGTCCTCTTCGCCGCGCTCGCCCTCCCCGCCCTCCGCCGCCTCCCCTCCGAGGAGCGCTGCCTCGCCGCGGTCGAGGCCGCCTCCCGCGCCGGCGGCCTCGCCCTCTGCGCCGGCATGCCCGGCGCCGACGCCTGGTCCGTCCCCGGCGCCGTCGCCCCCGCCGTCCGCTTCCGCCCCTCCCCCGCCCTCGTCGTCGCCCTCCCCGCCGCCATCCTCTTCTGCGCCCTCTCCCTCGCCCTTCCCTCCCGCCTCTTCGAGCGGATCCTCCCCCCGCCCCCCGACCCCACCGGCCTCGTCGCCCTCGCCGCCCGCGAGGAGTCCCGCCTCGAGGACCTCGCCGCCTCCGGCGCCCTCGACGAGGCGAAGGCCGCCGAACTCCGCGGCTGGCTCGACGAGGTTCGCGCCGGCGCCGAGCGCGGCGACGCCCAGGCCTCCCTCCTCGAGGCCCTCGACCACGTCTCCCGCAAGCTCGACGACGCCGCCGTCGCCGCCGCCGCCTCGGCCGCCGCCGAGCAGAACGCCCTCCTCGCCTCCGAGGCCGTCGCCTCCGCCCTCGCCGACGCCGCCGCGGCCGGCTCCGCCGAGGCCGCCGCCGGCGCCCCCGACGCCCTCTCCGCCCTCCAGTCCGCCCTCCCCCTCTCCGACGCCTCCCGCGCCGCGCTCTCCTCCGCCCTCCCCGCCGCCGCGCCGAACCCCGCCGCCGACCTCGCCGCCTCCCTCCCCCCGGCCCTCCGCGAGAAGCTCGCCGCCCTCCTCCCCCGCCTCTCCCCCGACCAGTTCCGCGACCTCGCCGCCTCCCTCGCCGCGGGCGATTCCCCCGCGCCCCCCGGCGCCGCCGCCCTCCGCGAGCTCGACCGCCTCTTCGACGCCCTCCCGCCCGACGCCCTCGACGCCGTCGCCGACCTCCTCGGGCAGGTTCCCTCCGACGCCCTCGCCGCCTTCGCCGAGCACGTCGCCTCCCTCTCCGAGGCGGAGCGCAAGGCCCTCTCCGACGCCCTCTCCGACGCCGCCGCGGGCGACGCCTCCGCCCTCCCCCCCGAGCTCCGCGCCAAGCTCCCCGAGGGCCTCTCCCCCGAGGCCCTCTCCGCCCTCGCCAAGGGCGGCTCGTCCCTTCCGCCCGCCCTCCTCCGGAAGATGGCCGAGGTCATGTCCCGCGTCCCGCCCGAGACGCTCCGCAAGTACGCCGAGTCCCTGCTCCGCGGCTCCGGCGGGAAGGGCGGCGCCGGCGCCTCCGAGCTCTCCCTCCGCGACCTGCTCGCCCTCTCCGAGATGCTCGACGAGCTCACCCCCGAGGTCATGGCCGAGCTCGCGGAGCTCTTCTCCAAGCTCTCTCAGCAGGACTTCCAGAAGATGCTCGGCGGCGGGGGCGCGGGCGCCGGCGGCTCCCCCGCCGCGCCCCGCATGATGTCCCCCGAGGAGTTCCGCCAGTACCTCGACAGGCTCCGCCAGCTCGCCACCCTCTCCTCCAACGAGCTCGCCCGCCTCGCCCAGCGCCACCCCGGCTGCTGCCGCAACCCCGCCCTCGCCCCCCCGCCCCCCCCCTCC
>CAMOEO010000381.1 GCA_946612175.1 uncultured Verrucomicrobiota bacterium | reverse complement strand
CGGACGCCGCCCGCCGCCTTTCCGCCGCGCTCGGCGCGCCGCAGGACGTCGAGTGGTGCTTCACGGACGCGGGCGAGCTGCTCGTCCTCCAGACACGCCCGATCACCACGCTGCCGCCGGACCCCGCCACGGGGGAGGAGACGGTCTGGGACAACGCGAACATCGTCGAAAGCTACCCCGGCCTCACGGGGCCGCTTACCTTCTCGTTCATCCGCGCCGTCTACACCGAGGCCTACCGCCAGTTCTGCCTCTTCTTCGGCGTCGAGCGGCGGATGCTCGACGACAACCGCGGCGCGTTCGAGATGCTCGGTCTCGTCCGCGGGCGCGTCTACTACAACCTCCTCAACTGGTACCGCGTCCTGCGGATGCTGCCGGGCTACGACCTCAACGCCCGCTTCATGGAGCGCATGATGGGCGTGCGCGAGGCGCTCGCCGAGCCGCCCGCGATCGTCCCGAGCCGCCGCCCGCGCGCCGTCCGCGCCGCGGCGATGGGATGGTCGCTCGTCTCCGGGCTCCTCGGCATCCGCCGCGCGACGCGCCGCTTCCGCCGCGACTTCGACGCGCTCGTCGCGCCGCTCGAGGAGGCCGACCTCGGCGCGCTTCCGCCCGAACGCCTCCGCGCGCTCTACGCCGAACTCGAGCGCCGGCTTCTCCCGGCGTGGCGCACGCCGCTCGCCAACGACTTCTACGCGATGGTCTTCCACGGCCTGCTCGCCAAGATGGCCGGTGATCGCGCCAACGACCTGCTCGTCGGTGTCGGCGACATCGTCTCCGCCGAGCCCGCCGCTCGGCTGCGCGAGATCGCGGGGATCGTCCGCGCCGCGCCCGCCGCGCGCGCCGCGCTCGCGGCGGGCGACCTCGCGGCCGCCGGGGCCGCGTGCCCCGCCTTCGCGGAGGCCTTTCGCGCCTACGTCCGGCGCTTCGGCGCGCGCGTCTCGGGGGAGCTCAAGCTCGAGACCGTCACCTACGCGCAGGACCCCGCCCCGCTCGCGCGGCTCGTCGCCGCCTACGCGGAGGGGGAGACCCCGGCCGAGAACGGCCGGGCACGGGACCCCGCGGCGGAGGCGGAAGCCGCCCTGCTCGCCGGGTGGCGCCGGCGGCCGCTGAAGCGCGCCGCGTTCCGGTTCGTGTTGCGGCGCACGCGGGAGCTCGTCGCGGGGCGCGAGAACATGCGCTTCGACCGCACGCGGCTCTTCGCCGTCGTGCGGCGCCTCTTCCTCGCGCTCGGCGCGCACCTCGCGCGCGCCGGCCGGCTCGACGGCGCGCGCGACGCGCTCTGGCTCGAGAAGGACGAACTCTTCGGCGCCTTCGCCGACGCCGCCGCGGACGCGGACCTGCGCGCACTCGTCGCGAAGCGCCGCGCCGACTATGCCGCCTTCGCCGCCGAGCCCGCGCCGCCGCCCCGCTTCCGCACCCGCCTTCCCCTCTCCGCCTGGCGGCCCGCATCGGATTCCGGCGGTTCTAGCGTCGCTAGCGTGGCTAGAGCCGCTAGTCCCGACAGCGACTTCGGCCGGTCCGGATCCTCGACCCTCCGCGGCATTCCGTCCTCCCCCGGCCTCGTCCGCGGCCGCGTGCGCGTGGTGCGCGACCTTTCGGAGGCGGGCGACCTGCGCGGACGCATCCTCGCCGCGGAGCGGACCGATCCGGGCTGGGGACCGGTCTTCCCGCTCTGCGCCGGAATCCTCGTCGAGCGCGGGAGCGTGCTCTCGCACGCCGCCATCCTCTCCCGCGAGCTCGGCGTTCCGTGCGCCGTCGGCATCGCGGGCCTCCTCGCCTCCGTCCGCGACGGCGACCTCGTCGAGCTCGACGGCGCCGCCGGCACCGTCCGGATCCTCGAATCCGCGGAGGGCTCCGTCGCATGAGCGCCGACGCCCCGATCGCGGAGCGCGCCGCGTTCGACCTCGTCCGCTACGCGAGCTGCTGGGAGGACCCGGCGCTGCTCGTCGGCGCCGTGCCCGGGCCGGGCGCGAGCTGGCTTTCGATCGCCTCGGGCGGCGACAACGCCTTCGCGCTCCTCGCGACGGCGCCCGCGCGCGTCGTCGCCTTCGACCTGAGCGAGGCGCAGCTCGCGCTCTGCCGCCTCAAGCGCGCCGCGTTCCTCTCCCTGGAGCACGCCGAATGGCTCGGCTTCCTCGGGCTCTCGCCGATGCCGGCGCGCGAGCGCGAGGCGCTCTTCCGCGACCGCGTGCGGCGCGCGCTCGACGACGCCACCGCCCGCCGCTACGCCGCCGACCCCGCCGCGCGCCGCGCCCTCCGCCGCGGCGCCGCGACGCAGGGCAAGTTCGAGCGCTACTTCCGGATCTTCGCCGGCGCCGTCCTGCCGCTCGTCCACTCGCGGGCGACCGTCCGCGCCGTGTTCGCGCCGCGCGACCAGGCCGCGCGCGAGCGCTTCCACGACGAGGTCTGGGACAACCGCCGCTACCGGCTCCTCTTCCGGCTCTTCTTCGGGCGCACGGCGATGGGGCGGCTCGGGCGCGATCCCGCGTTCTTCCGCTACGTCCGTCCAGGCGACATCACCGGCGAGATCCGCGCCCGCGCCCGCCGCGCCATGACGGAGCTGCCGACGGAGGACAACCCCTGGCTCCGGCACGCGCTCACGGGCGCCTTCGGCCCGTCGCTCCCGCCCTATGCGCGGCCCGAGGCGTTCGAGGCGATCCGCGCGAACCTCGGCGCGCTCGAGCTCTTCCGCGGCTCCACGGCGGACGCCGCCCGCGCCTTCGGCCGCGCGGCGTTCGACGCCTTCAACCTCTCCGACATCTTCGAATACATGGACGAGACCGGCTTCCGCGCCGCCGCCGCCGACCTCGCCGCGCTCGCCCGGCCCGGCGCGCGCCTCTGCTACTGGAACATGATGGT
>CAMOEO010000380.1 GCA_946612175.1 uncultured Verrucomicrobiota bacterium | reverse complement strand
GATTCCGGACGAGGACGGGCTCAAGAACGGCGGCAACGGAAACGGCCCGCGGCGCCGGCTCTTCCTCAAGTGCGAGACGTTCGGCATCTTCTGCTCCACGGCGCACCTGCGGATCTTCAGCAAGCCGGCCTCCGTCGCCGAAGGCATGAAGACGCGCGGCTATCGGTTCGGCGACATCCTCGAATCCATCTGCCACGGCTCCTCCCTCTTCGCCTCGCTCTTCACGCCGAAGGAGGCCCCCGGCATCCGCAAGGAAAACCTCACCAAGGTGCAGAAGGATGCCATCCTGTGGGCGCAGAACAAGCTCCGGACGAAGTATCCGCAGCTGGCGGAGCGCCTCACGGCAGGGAGCGTCCTCGACGGCGCGGGCCTCAACAAGATGATCGACAACATGGCGTGGATCCTCGAACACATGCCGGAGGACGAGGACGAGCGGGCCTGGATCACGGACGTGCTCGACTACATGTTCGCGCCCCTGGAGGCGAAGTTCGGCAACGAGAAATACGGCGACGTCGGCAACCGCATCGGCAACGAGATCATGATCGACGCGAAGGACCTGATGTAAGTCCCCTTCGCGCCCTCCCCTCCCTCCCGAGCCCGCACGTTCCCGCCGCGCGCGAAAGCGCTTGACGCCCCACCCCCCTTCGGGTATAGTCCCATCACCGACCTTCCCTTGCGAGGACCTCCCATGAAACCGTTCCTGCACCTTGCCCTGCTTTCCGCCGCCCTGCTTGCGGCGGCGCCCTCCCCCGCCGCGCTGCCGATGCCCGTCGGCGCCGTGTTCGAGCAGGGCGCCCGGATCACCGTGACCGGCTACGCCGGCGCGACCCCGCTCGCCGATTTCCCGGTCCTCGTCCGTCTCGCCGAGGATTCGCCCGAGGGCTTCTCCTACGCCGACATGAAATCGTCCGCGGACGGCGCGGACCTGTGCTTCATCGGCGACAACGGCCTCGGCCTGCCGTTCGAGATCGACACGTGGGACACGAACGGCACGTCGCTCGTCTGGGTCTCCGTCCCGGTCCTCACGAACGGCGCGTCCTTCGTGATGTGCTGGGATTCGTCCACGCCCGGGCGGACGATCTGCCCCGACAAGCCGTGGAAGGACTACGTCGGCGTCTGGCACCTGGGCGAAGCCGGCGACGGCGCCGTCCAGGTCCGCGACTCCACCACGAACGCGCTCGACGGCGTGAACCAGTCCGTCTCGCTCGCCGTGCCCGGCGGCGCGGTCGGCGCCGCCCGCCGCATCGCGCAGGACAACGACCACGCCGCGGGCATCATCGTGGACGTGCTCTCCGATCCGGCGAAGAAGGCCGCCGCCGAATCGCTCGGCACCGACTTCCACGCCTCGTTCTGGATCCGCGCGAAGGGCGTCGTCCAGTGGTCCAACATCATCGGCCGCCGCAAGGGGGACGAGGGAACCTCGTGGGGCTTCGCGTTCCACGACGGGGATCCCCCCTCGCTGATGCGCGTCTTCTCCGGCTCGAAGACGATCAAGACCACGACCGAAAAGATCGGCACTCCGCTGTCCGCGACCGACGACGTCTGGAAGAAGATCGACGTGGTCTGGAAATACGCGTCGAACGGAAACACGCCCGCCGCCGACGTCTACACCAACGGCGTGCACGTCTCGACGGTCGCCCTGGCCGAAGCCGTCGCGCAGCAGGACGCCAACATCGGCATCGGCTGCTCGACGCAGGACAAATACGGCACGGCGACCGTCCAGAAGGGCCGCCGCCTGAACGGCGAGATGGACGAGGTGCGCCTGCGCCCCGGCGCGACGTCCCCCGACTGGATCGCGGCGGACTACGCGACGCAGACGGGCGCGGCGTTCCTGACGCTCGGCGCCGCGCAGCCGCTCGACACGGCCGCGCCGGTGCTCGGGCAGCCGTCGATCTCGCGCAACGCCGACGGATCGTTCCTCGTGTCGGTGGAGGTTTCGGAGAACGACGCCGCGGCCGGCACCGTGAAGTGCGTCGTGGCCGGAACGGAGTTCGCGCTCTCCGGCTCCGGCGCCACGCTTCCCAAGACGTATTCCGGCACCGTGTCCGAACTCGCGGCGGACACGACCTTCGCCGCGACCGTCCGGGCCGAGAACGCCGCCGGGACCGTCGTCCAACGGGCCGTTCCGGCGGCGTTCCACACGGGCGACCTCTCGGTCGCGAAGGTCTCCGACGGCGACGAGGACGGCCTCGTCCCGGGCGTCTTCCGCATCTCCCGCGCCAGCGCCCAGGCGCTCGCCCTCCCCGTGTCGTTCTCGCTCGGCGGCACGGCCGTCGAGGGGCGCTCCTACCGCACCGCGCCGCGGACGGCGACGATTCCCGCGGGCTCGGCGTTCGTCGACGTCGAGATCCTGCCGCTCATCGACGCCACGACCACGGACGACCTCACGGTCGTCCTGACGCTGGAGCCCGGCCTCTACGGAATCTCCTCCGCCGCGGGGTCCGCGACGCTCTCCCTCGCGAACCTCTTCCTCAACGACGAGTTCAACACCTGGATCGCGGCGGACGCCGGCAACGCGACGAACGCGCTCGACTGGTCCTTCGGCCACGCGCCGCTCGCCACGGAGCGCGTGCTCTTCGACGGCCGCTTCTCGAGCGCCGACTGCGAGTGGGACGGGAACGCGGCGCACCAGGTCGCGTCCTGGACGCAGAACAACGGCTACGCCGGCACCGTGACGCTCGACACGGTCTTCCCCGGCAGGGGCGCCTTCACGAACCTCGTCGTGACGGGCGCGATGACGATCGACGCCGGCACCCTCACGCACCCGCAGTCCCGCACGATGGCGGACCGGCACGACGAATCGTGGGACTGGCTCGGCGACCTCAAGGCCAACGAGACCTACCGCATCCGCGTCTCCG
>CAMOEO010000379.1 GCA_946612175.1 uncultured Verrucomicrobiota bacterium | reverse complement strand
CGCGGCCCGGCCGCTCGCGGCGGCGCTGCCGGACGGCTCCGCGGCGGCCCGGGTCCTGCGCCTCGGCCTCGAGGTCGCGCTCGGCGCGGGCGTCTACTTCGCCGCGCTCGGCGCGCTGCTGCCCGAGGCGCGCGGGGCCCTTCTCCGACGCCTGCTCCGCCGCCGGGGCTAGCGCCGCCGGCGGAACCAGAACGACACGGGCAGGTCGAGCCCGCGGCCGAGCATGTAGTTGTACGTCGCCAGCGAGAGCCCCGGCCCGAGGTCCGTCGCCGCGCGCGCCGGGCCCGTGGCCTCGTAGGGAATCTCGTTGAGCGCGAACCGCCCGCCGCGCGGAACGGGCGGCACGATCGGCCGGAGCCCCGGCGGCGGCTCTGCCGCGAGCGGGGAGTGGACCGTGAGCGCGAACCGGTGCCAGAACGCCGACTGCACCAGGCCGTCCGCGAAGAGCCTGCGCAGGAAGTCCAGGGCGCCCAGCGTCTCGGCGCGCGTCTGCGACGGGTAGCCGTACATCAGGTACGCGTGGACCAGGATCCCCGCGTCCGCGAACGCCTCGCACGCCGCCCGCGCCCGCTCGAGCGTGATGCCCTTGCGCATCTCCGCGAGCAGCCGGTCATTGGCGCATTCGAGCCCCGCGCTCGCGCCGACGCATCCCGCGCGCGCCATGAGCTCCGTCGTGGCGGGGTCGAACCCCGGGTCGAACCGGACGTTGCCCCACCAGACCAGCCGCTCGCCGCGCCGCAGCAGCTCCTCCGAGAGCGAACGGCACAGGGCGGGAGGCACCGCCTCGTCCGTGAAGTGGAACGCCCCGATCCCCGTCTCGTCGCGCAGGCGCAGAAGGGCGTCCGCCGCCTGCGCGGCGCGCGGCGCACGGTAGTTGCCGATGTAGTCCAGCGCCACGTCGCAGAAGCGGCACCGGTGCCAGTAGCACCCCGCCGCGAGCTGCACCTTGAGCCAGCGCCCGTCCGACCAGAGCCGGTGCATCGGGTTCGCCGATTCGCACATCTGCAGGTAGCGGGAGAAGTCCGTGTCCGAGTAGTCCGAGACGACGACCTCCGCGTGCGCCGCGCACGTCTGCGGGCGTTCCGCCGCGGGAACGGCGCGGGGCGGGGGAGGGGCCGCCGGGCGGCGCGCCGCCCGCCCGCGACGGGCCGCGACGACGTCCGCGCGCGTCTTCGTCCGGACGCGGGGGCCGAGCCCTAGCACGCCGAGCAGCGGGTCGAACCCCTCGTCGTAGAGCACGAAGTCGAAGGAGTCGAACACCCGCGGGTCCGAGAGGTCCCGCAGCTCGCTGTTCACGTAGCCGCCGCCGAGCATCGTCTTCGCGCCCGGCGCGAGGCGGCGCACGATCTCCGCGCAGCGGAACGCCCCGTAGACCGTGCCGGGGAACGGCGCCGTGACGCCGACGAAGTCCGGCTGCGTCTCCCGCAGGATCGGCTCCAGGATCTCCTCGAGGATGCGGTCGACGCGGGACGGCGCTCCGCGGAGGCGACGCAGCAGGGGAGAGAACGACGGCGCCGCGACGGCGAGCCGCTCCGCATAGCGGGCGAGGGCGAAGTCGGGGTCGAGCGCCGTCGCGAGCGCGGCGGCGAGGTCGTCGAGGAAGAGCGATGCGCGGAGCTTCGCGCGGTCGGCGATGGCCTGGGGTCCATAGATTGCGTCGAGCCCCGCCTCGGGATCCCCCGTGCCGTCCGGGTCGAGCTCGCGGAAGTGGGGTCCGGCGGGAAGCGATCCCGGACGCGAGAACCGCCACGCCAACTCGGGCGCGCGCCCCTGGAGGAACGCGACCGCCGGCGCGACGTTGGCCTCGTACTCCGCGGCCCGCTCCCGGAACGCGCGGGCCGCCTCGGGGAGCCGGCGCCGGCGCTTCAGGACCTCCGCCGCCTCGCGGACGACCGCGGGCGTGAAGAGCCGCAGCGCCACCTCGAGCGAAAGGTCCGCCTGCCGCACCGCCACGCCCCGCGACTTCAGGAACCCCGCGAGCACCGGCACGGCGGGGTAGGGCGTGTTCAACTGCACCATCGGCGGCGTCAGCAGCAGCACCCTTCCCGCCCCCTTTCCCACTTCCTTTCCCGGCCCCTTTCCCACTTCCTTTCCCACTTCCTTTCCCGGCCCCTTTTCCGGCCCCTTTCCCGATTCCCGCTCCGCTTTTCTATCCATCGATTTCCCCGATTTTTCCCGAATTCTCACGCAATCTTTCTCTTTCATTTTCAAATCGAATTCCATTCTGATTTACTATGGTTGGACGCCTTGCGCGATTCTACGAGGCGTCCTGTCTCGCACCTCGGCTCATTCTCACAAGCCCGAGCCGTCGCCACACCTCGTCGTCCAGCGCCCGCAGCGTGCGGAAGTCCCGCAGCAGCTCCTCCGCTGTCTTCCCTGCGCGAGCGGGCACCCGGTTGCGAGGGGAGGGGTGCGTGGCGGAGGGGGAGACCTCCGTGGCGGGGTCCGGCGGGAGGAGGTCTTCGGCGGTCCAGGGCTCCGTGAGCCCGCATGCGCGGAGGAACTTGTCGGCCAGCGCCTTGTAGCGCATGAGCGTCTTGTAGCGGCGGGAGAGCTCGGGGCAACGCTCGCGGAGCCAGCCGCGGAGTCCGGGATTGCGTCCGACGATTTCGCCGTCGGCGTCGCGGATGTAGGCGTTGTCCACCGCAGGCTCGAGATCCTGGAGCAGTGCGCCGAGCAGGAGCTTGCCCTCAAGTGAGGTTCGTGAGCGCTCCCAGGCGTCGAGCAGGGCCTCGGGCGTGGGTGGATCGTGGCGGGAGGTCGAGCGCCGGGAGCGGAGCGCACGGCGTGTGCGCAGGTCCTGCGCGACGGCGCTGCGGTGGGCTCGCTGGTAGAGCTTGGCGAGGCCGTAGGCGGCGAGGGAGAGGACGGAGGC
>CAMOEO010000378.1 GCA_946612175.1 uncultured Verrucomicrobiota bacterium | reverse complement strand
AGCTGCCGCCGCTCGGCGGCCGCTCGGTCGTGGTGTCGGGCACCGGCTGCGCCGGCATGACCATCGCCACCTGGTGCAAGATGGCCGGCGCGCGCGTGATGGTGCTCGGCCGCCGGGACGAACGGCTCGAAACGGCGCGCCGCCTTGCGGCCGACGCCGTCGTGAACGTCCGCTCCTGCGCCGACGTCCCGGCGGCCGTGCGCGCCTTCGCGCCGGACGGCGCGGACGTCTTCTGCGACGCCTGCGGCGCGAAGGACCAGATCGTCCTCGCCGCGGCGGTCTGCCGCAAGGGCGGGCTCTGGGCGCGCTACGCGGTCGAGCCGGCCGGTGGCTACGACGAGCCGGCCGGCGGCGCGCCGGACCTGCTGCGCGCCATTCCCGAGGCGCGCGAGCACGTGGCCTACGCCTGGGCCGCCGACGCGCTCCTGCGCGGGACGGTCCGCACGGGCGACTTCCTCACCCACGAGTGGCCCCTCGACGAGTTCGAGAGCGCCTTCGCCGCCGTCGCCCGCGGCGAGGTCCTCAAGGGCATGCTCCGCATCTGACACCCCGCGCCCGCCATGAAATCCCGCGCCTCGCTCGCCGCCCTTGCGTTTTGCACCTGTTGCGCGAATCCGGCCTTTTCGGAAGGCGGCGGCGCGTCCGCAACGGCGACGCCCCGCTTCGCCTTCGTGGACGAAGAAGTCTCGCTTCGCGTGGCCGGGGCGGAGGGTCAGGTGGCGGCGGCGGTGTCCGTCGTGACGCCCGCCGGCATCGGCCCCCGCCGCGCCGGCCTGCTGGAGTTCCGCGACGGCGTCGCCTCGATCCGTCCGCTGGCCGAAGGCATCCACGTCGTGCTCCTCGGCGACGCGGCGCAGACGGAAGTCCGGTTCCTGGCGATGGATCCGCCCCCGCCTCCTGCGCCCGGCGCACTGGCGTCGCGCCTGCCCCGGGCGGCCGCGAAGCTGGCGGCTGGCGGCCCGTTCACGATCCTCGCCCTCGGCGACAGCGTGACGGCGACCGGCGACTACCACGAGATGCTCGCGCGCATGCTCGCCCGGGCGTTCGGTCATCCGGCCGTGGCGGCCGTCCGCCGCGCGCACGCCGGGTGCTCCATCGACGCCACCCTCCGAACCTTGGAGCCCGAGACGCGCGGGCTCCGGCCCGATCTCGCGCTGCTGATGTACGGGCTCAACGACCAGGGGGCGGGGATGCCCCTGCCCGACTTCCTCGCCACGGCCGAAGCCATCGCGGACGACCTGGACGCCCGCTTCGGCGCCGACACCGTGACCGTGGCCTCGACGCCGCAGCTCGGCGGCTACTGGCCGGGCCTTCCCGACGCCGCGTTCCGGACGCGCAGCTGGGGGCTGGCGCAGGCGCGCGCCGCCCGCGCCCGCGGACGGGTCCACGTGGACGGCTTCGACGCCCTTTGGCCCGACCGCGCCGAAGGGCTGCACCAGGCCGAGCAGGCGCTGGCCCCGCTCTATCCGCGTTCGTGGGACGCCCCGTTCTCCACTCTGCTCGAAACGGCCGGCCGCGGGGACGGCACCCATCCCAACGCGCTCGGCCACCTGCTTCTCGCCAAGGCTGTCTACGCGTCCCTGTGCCTTCCCGCCCCGGAACCCGATCCGCTGGAGATCGCGGCCGAGAGCGCGTGGACGGACGCCGGCCTGGCGACGACGATCCGGCTCCGGAACGCATCCGACCGCCCCGTCGCGGGAACTCTCGCTGCTTTCGCGCCCGAAGACGCCGTGCTGGACGCGGCGGGGGGCGACCCGTCCGGCGCGTTCGACCTCGCGCCCGGCGCGACGTTCGACCGGACCGTGCTCTGGCGCGGGACGGCGGACCCCGCCACGGCCCTCTTCGAGGCGGCGCCGCGCCGCGCCCTGCGCGACGGCGTTCCCGCCGTGATCGCCGGGCTTCGCATCGACGGGTCGTTCCGCACGCGGGTCGTCGAGGCGCCGTTCCGGGACGGGTCGGCGGCGTTCCTGCCGGACCGCTTCGAGGTCCCGGCCGGGACGTCCGCCGTGACGCTCCGCGCGCGGTTCGGCGCGACGGAGGAAGCGGTGGAGGTTGCGCTTCCGGAACGGCCCGACGAGGTGTTCCGCCTGCCGGTGTTCCGCGCCCGCTCCGCGGCGGGGGCGCCGGACGGCGCGAGAAACGCCGCGGCGGAGCTCGTCGGCCACCGCCCCGCGACGGCGCTGCCCGGCGAAATCGTCGTCGACGGCGACCTGTCCGAGTGGGCCGGACGGCGGTTCGTCCCGCTGGGGCTCCCGTGCCAGGCCCGCACCTCGCGCGGCGTCTCCGACCCGCGCGCCGCGCCCTCCGACCTCTTCCCGGAACTGTCGTTCTTCGCGGGCCGCGAGGCGCTCCACGTGGCGATGCGCGCCGCAGGCGCGGCGCCCGGCGACGGGCTCACGCTCTTCCTCGACCCACGCGCGCCCGAGGCGTTCGGCACGGCCGGCTCCTACGTCTGGGCGGGCATCGGCCTGAAGGAGGACGGCGCGGTCGAGGTGTTGCGGGGCGAAACGTCGCCGCCCGGTCCGGGTACGGTCGGACGCTGGCGCCGCACGCCCGACGGCATACTGGAGGCCGAATGGTCGATTCCGTGGGAATGGGCTGGGCTCGACGCCTTCCCCGCCCCCGGCCGGCTCGGTCTCTCCGTCATCTACCGGCAGGGACGACCGCCGTACGCGCGGCTATCCTGGGTCGAAAGCTATTTCGAATGGACGCCGCTGCACTACGGCGAGCTGCGTCTCGTTCCCGACGCCGCGGCGGAGTCGGGTGACGCCCTGCCGTGGCTCCTCCGCGTCGAACCCTGACGCCCCGACCGGCAGCCTGACGCGGGGCGCATCTCCGTTTCCGGCCATCCCCCGCAATCCCTGAACTTCCCAAGGGAAG
>CAMOEO010000377.1 GCA_946612175.1 uncultured Verrucomicrobiota bacterium | reverse complement strand
CAGGCCTCGCAACGGACCAGGCGGCCGCCGGAGCAGCGATGGATCGCCGCCGCAAATTCCCGCATGGCCGGCGACTTCGCCATCGAACGGCCCAGGGCTGCGGCTCCCGCCGTTCCCCAGAGCGCCATCAGCGCGATTCCGAACGTCTCTGCTGCTCCAAGACTCATCTTCGCCGTCCATTCTACCAAAAATACCGGCGAGGGGAACGCAACAAATATGCAACAAATTTGATCCCCGCTTGCAATCCAAAATGCATCTGCGCAAGCGCGGCAGGACCGACCGGGGGCGGCGCGGGGCGAAGCGGGCGCCCTAGCGGGCGTATTCGACGCAGCGCTTCTCGCGGATCACCGTCACGCGGATCTGGCCGGGGAACTGCAGCTCCTGCTCGATCCTGGCGCCGATGCGCGAGGCGAGCAGCATCGCGTCCTCGTCCGTCGTCGCCTCCGGATCGACGAGCACGCGCAGGTCGCGCCCGGCCTGGACCGCGAACGCGCGCGAGACGCCGGGGAACGACGTCGCGATCCGCTCCAGGCGCTCGATGCGCCCCAGGTAGAGCTCCATGTTCTCCGAGCGCGCGCCGGGGCGCGCGCTCGAAAGCGCGTCGGCCACCGACGCCAGCGTCGCGTAGAGCGTCACGCGCTCCACCTCGCCGTGGTGGCCGGCCACGCCGTCGCACACCTCCGCCGGCTCGCCGCACGAGCGCAGGAAGTCGGCGCCCGCGACCGCGTGCGGGCCCTCCGCCGTCTCGTCCAGCGCCTTGCCGATGTCGTGCAGCAGCCCGACCCGGCGCGCGAGCGCCGGATCCAGCCCCAGCTCCGCGGCCATCATCCCCGCGTAGCGCGAGACCTCCACCGAGTGCCGCAGCACGTTCTGCGAGAAGCTCGTCCGGAACTTGAGCCGCCCCAGCGCGCGCAGCTCCTCCGCGGAGGCGACGTCCACCCCCGCCTCGCCGGCCGCCTCGCCGCCGATCTCCGCCAGGCGCGCGTCCCAGTCCTGCCGGACCGCCTCCACGACCTCCTCGATGCGCTGCGGCTGGATGCGGCCCGACGCGATCAGCTTCTCCAGCGCCGCCGCCGCGACCTCGCGCCGGACCGGGTCCGCCGCCGAGACGACCACCGTGTCCGGCGTGTCGTCGATCAGGATCGAGCAGCCCGTCGCCGCCTCGAGCGCGCGAATGTTGCGGCCCTCGCGGCCGATGATGCGGCCCTTCACGTCCTCGCCCGTGACCGGGATCGTCCGCGTCATCGTCTCCGCGGCGTGGCTCCCCGCGTAGCGCTGCATCGCCTCGAGCACGACCTTCTGCGCCGTGCGCGCGGCCTCCCGCTCCGTCCGCTCGCGCTCGCGCCGCAGGAACGTCCCGAGGTCGCCCTCGATCTCCCGCTGCGCCCGCTCCTGCAGGTCGCGCCGCGCCTGGTCGCGCGTCATCGACGCCAGCTTCTCCAGCCGCGCGTCCGCCTCCGCGAGCCGCTCCTCCGATTCCTTCGCCAGCCGCTTCGCGTCGGCCGCCGCCGTCTCGGCCGCGGCCGCCTTGCGCTCGATCGCCTCCTCGCGCCGGTCCAGCACGTCCGCCTTGCGGTCCATGTTCTCCTCGCGCTGCGAGAGCGCGCGTTCGCGCTTGTTCAGGCCCGAGAGCGTCTCGTTGAGCTCCCGGCGCTGCTCCTTGACCGACGCCTCGAACGCCTCGCGCGCCTTCAGCACCTCCGAGCGCGCCTGGATCTCCGCCTCCCGGACGATCTCCTTCGCCTCGCGCTCCGCGCTTCCGCGCCGCGCCTGCGCCGCCCGCTTCGCGGCGGGCTCCTTCCGGGCGAGGAGGTACGCGCGCGCCCAGAATCCCGCGGCGAAGCCGAGCAGGATTCCGACGACCAGGGAGACGACGACGGGGGCGATCGGCATGGCGGAGGGTCCTTGATGGCCCGGATTATCCCCGAATCGAGCCGCCGGTACAAGCAAAAAATGCAGACGGGACGCGGCAAGGGTTGAAATCCGTTGCGCTTTGGGGTATAAAGGGGGCACGGAGAGACAACCGGGATGGAATGGGCGATTTTCGCGGACGTGCACGGCAACCTCGACGCGCTGGAGGCGGTCCTCGCGGACGCCCGCGCGGCCGGGGCCGGGCGCTATGCGTGCCTCGGCGACATCGTCGGCTACGGCGCGGAGCCCGACGCCTGCTGCGAGCGCGTCCGCGCGCTGGGCTGCGCGGCCGTCGTCCGCGGCAACCACGACCACGCCTGCTCCCACCGCACGTCGCTGGCGTGGTTCAACCCCCGCGCGGCGGAGGCGGCGCGCTGGACGAGGGAGCATCTCTCGGAGGAGAACCGCGCCTGGCTCCGCACCCTGCCGTACCGGGCGGTCGCGGCGGGGGCCGCGCTCGTCCACGGCTCGCTCTTCGAGCCGCCGCACTGGGACTACGTCGTCGACACCGCGTCCGCGAGGCGCCACTTCGAGCGCCAGCGGACGGAGACGGCGTTCGTCGGGCATTCCCACGTGCCGTGCCTCTTCGCGCTGCGCGCGGGGCGGGTGCTCGGGTTCCGGCCGCCCGCGACGCCGCTCGTCCTCGACCCCGGCGCAGGGAAGTACCTCGTCAACGTCGGGTCGGTCGGCCAGCCGCGCGACGGCGATCCGCACGCGTGCTACTGCCTCTACGACCCCGAGGCGCACGCGGTGGAGTGGCGCCGCGTCGAGTACGACGCGGAGGCGGCCGCGCGCAAGATCCGCGCGGCCGGCCTGCCGGACGTCCTCGCGGCCCGGCTCCTCATCGGGCGCTAGAGCGCGAAGGAGCGGGCGAACGAGACGAGCAGGTCCGCGTAGGCGCGGATGCTCGCGAGGGTCGCGCCCTCGCCCTCGTCGTGGCAGCGCCAGCCCTCGACGCCGATCATGGCGACGGGCGCCGCGCCCG
>CAMOEO010000376.1 GCA_946612175.1 uncultured Verrucomicrobiota bacterium | reverse complement strand
AAGGGGTTGAAGAGGTTGAAGGGGGCGAGGGGAGGGAGAGAGGGGGAAGGGGGAAGGAGGGCTAGCCGCCGTACCAGCCGAGGATGCGGACGGCGGGGAGCTCGCGCTCGAGCTGGTAGACCGCGGCGATGGCGGCGGGGTCGAGGGCGGGGGCGTTGACGTCGATGAAGAACGCGTATTCCCACGGCCGCTCGGGGACGGGCTGGGAGCAGATCGAGGAGAGGTTGAGCGCGCGGTCGACGAAGAGGTCGAGCACGCCCGCGAGGGCGCCGGCGCGGTCGGGCAGGCGCAGCAGCAGTCCGAGGCGGGAGGCGTCGGGCGTCACGAGCAGCTCGCGCGAGACGGCGACGAAGCGCGTGGCGTTCACGTCGGTGTCGCAGACGTTCTCGAGGAGGATCTCCAGCCCGTTGGCCTGCGCGGCCTCGGGCGAGCAGATCGCGGCGAAGGACGGGTCGCCGCGGCGCGCGACGGCCGCGGCGGCGAAGGCGGTGTTCTCGGCGGGCTCCGTCCCCCAGCCGCGCTCGTGGATCGCGCGGGAGCACTGCGCGAGGCCCTGCGGGTGGCTCGACACGGTGCGGACGCCCCCGAGGCCCGCGCCGGGGAGGGCGGCGAGGCAGTGGCGGACCGAGAGGTCGACGGAGCGCACGATGTGGAGGTTGTGGCGGAGGAGGCGGTAGACGGTGTCCACGGGGCCGCCGGTCGTGTTGGCGAGGGGAAGCACGGCGACCGGGGTGCGGCCGCGGGCGACGTTGTCGCACGCCTCCGCGAACGACCGCGACGGGAGCAGCTCGGCGTCTGGAAAGAGGCGCTTTGCGGCCATCGCCGAGTACGAGCCCGCGGCGCCGGCGAAGGAGGCGCGACGGATGCCGTCGAGCGACGCGTCCGCGTGCGGCGGGAGCCCGGCCGCCGCGCGGAAGCCGTCCGCCTCGCGGTCCATCAGAACGTCGTACTGCCGCTCGCGCGAGATGCGCATCATCGTCGCGACGAGCGCCGTGGCCGGTCCGGCGTAGGCGGGCGTGGCGAGTTCGCGGGCGCGGGCGACCACCGCGGCCTCGCGGGCGGGGTCGTACACGGCCTTGCCGGTCTCGGCCTTGCTCGCGGCGACGCGCGCGGAAAGGTCGAGGCGGCGGCGCAGGAGCGCGACGAGGTCCGCGTCGCAGCGGTTGATCTCGCCCCGGATGGCGTCGAGGTCCTCCGCCGCGGCGCGGGCGCGGCGGGCGGTCTCGGGGGAGGGCAGGACGTGCTCGCGGACGAGGCGCTCGAGGCCGACGAGGTAGCTCCGCAGGCCGAGGCCCGCGACCTGCCCGACGCAGGCCGGCTGGATGACGGAGATGCGGCGGAAGGGCTCGCGCGAGCGGATGTCGGAGATGTGGACCTCCATCGTCGGCACCTTCGCCAGGAGGATCGCGTCCAGGAGCGCGTAGCTGTAGTGCGTGTAGGCGCCGGCGTTGATGACGATGCCGGCGGCGTAGTCCATCGCCCCGTGGATCGCGTGGCAGAGCTCGCCCTCGCAGCCGGACTGGAAGAAGCGCGGCTCGACGCCGAGCTCGGCGCACTTCTCCGCGAACGCCTTCTCGACGTCGGCGAGGGTGAACGTGCCGTACTGCGCGGGGTCGCGCTTGCCGAGCATGTCGAGGTTGGGGCCGTGGACGAGGAGGACGACGGGCTTCTTCATGGCGACGGGGGCGGGGAAGGGGTCAGGGCGCGGAGCCCGGGGCGGGGGAGGGCGGGAAGACGAAGGCCCGCTGCGCGGCGTAGCTGGCGAAGAAGAGCAGCAGGTCGACGCCGGCCTTCATCGGCGTGACGGGGGCGGAGGGGAAGAGCGCGGCGAGGCCCTTGGTGCAGGCCCAGGAGGCCGTCATGATGCACGCGGCCAGCAGCAGGTAGCGCGCGAGCGAGCGGCCCTCGACCGCGGGGTGCGGCGCGCCGTCGCGGAAGACGAGGTGCCGGTTGCAGCCGTAGTTGAACGAGAGCGAGACCGCGCGGGCGGCGGCGACGGAGACGAACAGCCGGCCCGCCATCCCCTCCGGGAGCAGCGCCTTGTGCAGCGCGTGGAAGAGGCCGATGTCGATCGCGAAGGACGCGAGCGAGGCGGCGGTGAAGAGCGCCAGCCGGCGGAGCCGGCCCGCGCCGCCGCGGAGGACGAGGCGGAGAATCGAGAGCGAGTCCCGGACCGGGCGGAAGTGCGTCCCCTTGTTGCCGTTCTCGTAGATCGTGCGGATCTCGAACTGGTCCATCGGGCGGACCCCGAGCCGGAGCAGCATGTCGCTCTCGAACTCGAACCGGTCCCCGGGAACCCCGAGCAGCTCGCGCATGAACGGGGCCGGGATGCCGCGGAGGCCCGTCTGGGTGTCGTGGAAGCGGCGCCCCGTGGCGAGGCGGAAGAGCGTCTTCATCCAGTTGTTGCCGAAGCGGCTCTTCCACGGGACGTCCGGGCCGGAGAAGCGCCGGCAGCCGAGGACGAGCGCGCCGGGCGAGGCCTCGAGGCGGCGGAGGCACTCGACGACGTCCTCGACCGCGTGCTGGCCGTCGGCGTCCGCCGTCACGCAGCCGAGGAACCCCGGCCGCGCGAGGAGGCGCTCGAAGGCGGTCTTGAGGGCGCGTCCCTTGCCGCGGTTGACGTCGTGCCGCAGCAGCTCGACGCCGTCGGCGGCCGCGAGGCATTCGTCGAAGATCGGGCGCAGCTCGGCGCGGCTTCCGTCGTCGACCAGCAGGATGGGGGCGGGCGTCGCCGCACGGAGGGCGCGGCAATAGGCGGGCAGCCGTTCGTCGGGATCGAGCGAAGGGATGACGATCGCGGTGTTCATGCGCGCGGATTCTACCAGAACGAGCCGCGCGCGGCAATCGCCTTGTCCCGCGGCGCGGTATTCGGTCAGGGATAGGGGTTATTGCTGATCTCGCGCTTGGAGGCGAGACGGA
>CAMOEO010000375.1 GCA_946612175.1 uncultured Verrucomicrobiota bacterium | reverse complement strand
GGAAAATGCTAGAAATCAAGGCCGCTGCGCTAGCCGAGTCGGCGGAAGAAGACGAGGCGGCCGGTTGGCGCCGGGTCTGCCCCCTGCCCCCCGTCAACCGCGTCGAGGGCTCGAAATTCGCGCTTGACTCCGATCGGCGCGGCGTGCCATACTTGCGCCCGTCCGCCCTTCCGGCGGACGAACCGCCTGGCGGGCGTGCGCCCGCACCGGCCCTTTTCCCTTCCAACCCCCTTTTTCCGATATGCTCCATCCTTCCGCCCCATTCTCCGCGCCCCCGTCGTCGGGCCGCGCGCCGAAGCGAAGGTCGCGCCCCGGGTAGCCCCCGGCGCGCCCCCGGCCCAAGAGGCGCCGGACGCCAGCCTTCCGATTGATCCAAACCGTTCTGCGGCACATTGCCGGCCCCCCAAGGGCCGCGGTGTGCCCTCCGCGCGCCGCCCGTTGCGGCCGCGGCGGGAACGGTTCGCGATCCCAATCCAACCCCAGATCCCGCGCCCGGGCGGCATCCCGGGCCCCTTCCATCATGGAAAACCGTCTCGCCCCCTATCCCGACCACATCCCCTTCCACGCCGGCGTTCAGGCCATCGTCGAGGAAGACTCCCCGTTCCTTCGCGAGAAGCGGTCGGAGTTCCTGCTCAACGCCGTCCTCAACTTCCCGCGGACGATGCCCAAGAAGGACTTCTTCGAGGACCTCGCCGCGCTGATCCCCAACGCCGAGGCGGCCTGCGAGCTCTGCGCCGGCGCCTTCGCCGCGGAGGGGCGCGACGCGCACGGCCGCCTTCCGCGCCAGACCTGCATCGACCTCGGGGACGAGGACGACGTCGACGAGGAGCAGTGGACGCCGCAGCGGATGGAGAACATGCGGTGCGCGGGCCCCTTCGACAACGGCAAGGACCTCGCTGACGGGCTCAAGACCGTCTGGGAGAATTACCGCGGCCTCGGCTCGCTGCGCTGCGCCCTGATGGATGCCGTCCGGCAGAACCTCGAGTCGATCCGCGCCCGCCAGGAGGGGCGGGACGCCGTGCGGGAGCGCTTCGAGGGGCTCCGGCGCATGGCCGGGCTGTCCCGGGTCGAGTTCGACCTGCTCGTCTACGTGTTCCTGCACCGCGAGGGGCACTGCGACTGGTCCCGCTTCGTCGACGGCGACGAGGCCGCCCGCAACGTGCAGCAGACGATGGTCTACTGCAAGGTTGCCGCCGCCTGCCTCGGCACCCGGAACGAGCGGATCCGTCGCGCGCTGGCGCCCGACGGGCCCCTCGTGCGCTACGGATGGGTCGACCCCCGGCACTGCGAACTCGGGTGCGGCGTTTCGCTCTACCTCGGGGGGCTCTCCGACACGCCCGCGGAGAACTTCTTCTACCATCCGCTGGACGCCCGGCCGCTCCCCTGGGAGTACTTCGACGAAAAGACCCGCGAGCTCGGCGCATGCGCCGAGGAGCTCGTCCGCGCGCGCCGCGGAAAGGGCGGCGTGAACCTCCTCCTGCACGGCGCCCCCGGCACGGGCAAGACGTCCTTCGCCCTCGCCTTCGCGCGCCGTCTCGGCATGAAGGCCTACGGCATCTCCTTCGGCGCCTCGTCCGGCCGTGCCGTCGAGCCGGTCGGCGACGAGGTCTCGCAGGCCTCGTTCCGCTTCGGCGCGCTCGACGTGGCCGACCGCAACTGCCGCCCCGGGCGCGACCTGATCGTCGTCGACGAGGCCGACACCCTCCTCGCGCGCGCCGGCGCGAACCGCCTCAACGACGCCCTCGACGGCTCGCGCTGCGTCCGCCTCTGGATCACCAACCTCGACCCCTCCGACCTGCCCGACTCGAACCTGCGCCGCTTCGACCTGGCGCTGCCCTTCGAGCCGCTCGGCCCCCGCCAGCGCGCCATGATCTGGCGCAACAGCCTCGCGCGCAACCGCATCGGCGACCTCCTCGGCGAGGACGCCGTCGAGGACTTCGCCGAGCGCTACCCCGTGAGCGCCGGCGGCATCAGCCGCGTCTGCGACAACCTCGCCGCGATGCGCCGCCGCCCCTCCGCCCGGCGCCGCGCGGCGGCGGCGAAGCGCGCCGACGGCGCGCCGTCCGCCCCCGCCGCGGACGCCGTCGCCCTCGCCCGGACGCTCGTCGAGAACCACGCGCGGCTGCTCGCCGTCCCCTTCCGCCCGGCGGACGCCGCGGACGCGGTCTCGCGCGGCTACGTGCTCGACGGCCTCGCGATCCGCGGCGCCGTGCCCCTGCCCGACGTCCTCGCCGCCGCGCGCCGCCACCTGGAGCGGCTGGAGGCGGGGGACCGGGGCGACGCGGCCGCGGGCCTGGACGCGCCGCGCTTCAACCTGCTGCTCTCCGGGCCTCCCGGATGCGGCAAGACGGAGTTCGTCCGCTACCTCGGCGAACGGCTCGGGCGCGAGGTCCGCTCGCTCGGCGCAAGCGACCTGCTCCGACCCTTCGTCGGCGAGACGGAGCAGCGCATCCGCGGGGCCTTCGAGAACGCCGCACGCGACGGCGCGGTGCTCTTCTTCGACGAGATCGACTCGGTCCTGCGCACCCGGGAGGGCGCGGTGCGGTCGTGGGAGGTCTCCCAGGTCAACGAGATCCTCGCGCGGATGGAGGACTTCCGCGGCGTCTTCGTCGCGGCCACGAATTACCTCGAATCCCTCGATCCGGCGGTGCTGCGCCGCTTCACCTTCAAGCTCGCCTTCGGCTATCTCGACCGCGCCGGCAAGCGCACCTTCTTCGAGCGCTTCTTCCGGACGCCGCTCACGACCGCCGAGGAGGAGGAGCTGGCCGCCATCCCCCGCCTCTGCCCGGGCGACTTCCGCACCGTCCGCCAGAGCCTCTGGTACCTGCCCGGCGGCTCCGACAACGCCCGCCGCCTGGCCGCCCTCCGCGAGGAGAGCGCCCAGAAGGAGCGCCTCGGCGCCACCTCCTTCGACCGCCCCGACCGCC
>CAMOEO010000374.1 GCA_946612175.1 uncultured Verrucomicrobiota bacterium | reverse complement strand
ACGTGACCCCGAACGGTGACCTTCCGAAACTCAGCGCGCTCGAGTTCCGCGACGGGGCCAAGCTCAAGGTCACGCTCCGGCCCGACGGCACGTGCTCGTGGCTCGACGCGTCGCAGACGCAGTCGGCGGGCGCCTTCCTCGACGTCACGCTCGCGGGCGACCTCGTGCTGGAGGAGGCGGGCCATTGCAGGGTCGGAAACGGCCCCTGGGTCGTCCTCAAGACCGGCAAGCCGGCGACGGGCTTCTTCGCCAACGCCAAGCAGTCGGGCACCGGCCTCACGGGCTACAAGGTCGACTACAACGTCGCTCTCCCCGACGGCACCTACGCCGTGACGGTCGCGAAGCGGCCCCGCGGCACGATCTTCATCGTCAAGTAGCCCCGCTTCCGGAAACCGGACTAGACCGGTTTTCGCAGAAGGCGCCGTGTCGAGGATTGCACCCGGACCGGCGCCGTGGTATCCTTGATGGCCATGATAGCAAGCATGCGCGCGATGGCCCGGGCGGGCCTGCGCGAGAGAGCAACAACATGAAAACCTACCTTTCCGACATTCCCCTCCTCGACGGCGAACGCTGGTGGGGCGGCGGCGGCGGCGACGGCCAGAACCAGCCCTACGGCGACGGCGACTCGCCCCGCATCGACCTGCGCACGCACGGAAGCACGTCGTCCCCGCTGCTCGTCTCGTCGCGCGGCCGCTACGTCTGGAGCGAGAAGCCCTTCGGCTACGAGTTCAAGGGCGGGCATCTGCTGCTCGACTCCGACGTGGAGGAGATCGCGCCCGTCCGGGCCGGCGACACGCTCCGCGACGCCTATCTCGCCGCCGCCAAGGCCCACATGCGCTTCGACGGGCGGACGCCGCCGGACGTCTTCTTCTCGCTTCCCCAGTGGAACAACTGGATCGAGATCTTCCTCCACGGCATGGACCAGAAGGCGGCGGACGACTACACCGCCGAGCTGGCCGCGAGCGGCTTCCCCTGCGGCGTCTACATGATGGACGGCGGCTGGCTCTCGCACCAGGGCTCCTACGAGTTCTACGAGAAGGACTTCCCGGACCCGCACGGTCTCTTCGACCGCATCCGTTCGCACGGCTGGACGCCGCTCATCTGGACCGCCCACTTCGTCTCGCCCGACAGCCGCGAATACAAGCGCCTGCGCTACCACGAAATCCACCGGTGCCTCGACTACCTGGCCTACCGCAAGGCGCCGGGCAGCAAGGCCGCCGCGGTCGTGCGCTGGTGGAGCGGCATCAGCGCGATCTACGACCTCACGAAGCCCGAGGCCGCCGCCTTCTACGCGAAGACCCTGAAGGACTTCGCGGCCGCGTACGGCATCGCCGGGTTCAAGTTCGACGCGGGCGACCCGGCGATGTTCGTCGAGGACTGCCGCTTCCACGACGAGACGGCCGAGCCGGTCGACTACACGCGCCTCTACGCGGAGCTCGCCGCGCGCGAGTTCCCCTACCACGAGATCCGCGTGAGCTGGAAGTGCGGCGGCCTGCCGCTCGTCACGCGCCTCAACGACCGCGCCCACGCCTGGACCGGGCCGAGCGGGCAGGACACCATCATCCCGCAGATCGTCGCCGCCGGACTCCTCGGCGCCCCGTATTCGCTCGCCGACATGGTGGGCGGAGGTCTGGAAACCTCGTTCGTCCGCCGCGAAATCGACGAGACGCTCTTCGTCCGCTCGGCCGCGCTGCAGGCGCTGATGCCCATGATGCAGTTCTCGCCCGCGCCGTGGCGCCATCTCTCCCCGGAGGGCATCGCGCTGTGCCGGTCGTTCGCGGACCTGCACGTCGCCTTCGCGCCCTACATCCTCGAATGCGCCCGGCACGCGTCGAAGACCGGCGAGCCGATCGTCCGCGCGATGGAGTACGAGTTTCCCGGACAGGGCTTCGCGCGGCCGATGCAGCAGTTCATGCTCGGAAGCCGCTGGCTCGTCGCGCCGGTCCTCTCGCCCGACGGCGCCAAGACCGTCGAGCTGCCCGCCGGCCGCTGGCGCGACGACCTCGGCGCCGTCCACGACGGCCCCGCCGCGCTCCGCCTCGAAAACGTCCCGCTCTCCCGCCTCCCCCGCTACGAGCGGCTTTGAGGGCGCTTTCCATGGACGCCGATTCCCTCACCCCCGCCGCCCCCGGCGACGCCCGCCTCCTCGGCCGCGCCTGGTCGGACTGGGCGCGCGGCCCGATGTACGACGAGTGCGTGAACTCCTTCCGCACGCACTGGTGCTTCAACGTCTGGGGGCGCAAGTACACGCTCTGAGCGCTGATCGAGCTGCACAAGGCGACCGGCGACGCCGACTGCCTCGCCGCCGCCGTCCGGATGGCCGACCATCTGATCGCGCAGCTCGGCCGCCTCGGCCTGACGCTCGACAAGACCGGCGCGACCGTCGTCCTCTATCCGGATTCCGCGACCGGGGCGACCGTTCCGCTCAAGGCCGCTTCCACCGCCTCGCTCTCCGGGAAGGTCGCGGTGAAACTCGCCGCCTATCCCGCCGCCTTCATCCTCGTCGTGCGATAGGCGCCCCTTCGAAGCGTCGAAGCCGTGTTTTTGACACGTGCGGGGGCATTGGGTAGAATTCTACGGCAAACCCTGAACACAGCCCATGAAACTCAATTCCTTTCAATTTCCAGATAGGCAAATCTCCGACATTCCCACTTCCGTGCCGCCATCCCTTTTCCGCTTCGCGCAGCAGGTGGGCGCCGACACGTCGGAACTGCCGCGGCGGCTTGTCGTGACCGGTCGCCATGTCGTCGGCGAAACGATCGACCTGCCGTCGGGATTCACGCTTGAACTTCGCGGGGCGCACCTCGTGCAGGCGGCCGGGACGTTCTGCAACCTCTTCCGGGCCGACGGCGCGGAAAACGTCGCCATTCTCGGCTTTCCCGGCGCCGACGGCGCGCCGGCCACGCTCGACGGCGGCGAGTGGAACGGACTCCACGAGAAA
>CAMOEO010000373.1 GCA_946612175.1 uncultured Verrucomicrobiota bacterium | reverse complement strand
TCTTCCCGCGCTTCGACGACTCCCGGATCGACCTCGTTCCGCCCGAGGCGGCGCAGGAAAGCAACGAGCGGCTGCTGCTCGATTCGTATTCGGGCGCGGTCGACCCGAGGCTCGTCGAGAAGATGTCCGACTTCGGCCGCTACCTGCTGCTGGCGTCGTCTGGCTTCGGCTGCTCTCGCCCGGCGAACCTGCAGGGGCTCTGGAACGGCGACTACGCGCCCGCGTGGGGCTCGACCTACTTCTTCAACGAGAACGTGCAGCTCATGTACGCGCAGGCGCTCGCCGGCGGCCTCGCGGAAACGCTCCTGCCGCTCTTCGGCCTCGTGGAGCGCTTCGCGGACGACTTCCGCGCGAACGCCCGCCGCCTCTTCGGCTGCCACGGGCTGCTGCTGCCGGTCTTCATGGGCGACCGCAGCGGGCTCAAGGACAACGTCCAGCCGCACTGCGTCTACTGGACCGGCGCCGGCGCGTGGATCGCGTCGTTCTACTGGGACTACTGGCTCCACACGGGCGACCGCGCGTTCCTGCGCGACCGCGCGTGGCCGTTCCTGCGCGAGGTCGCGCTCTTCTACGAGGACTTCCTCGTCGAAGGCCCCGACGGCCTCCTGCACGCCGCGCCCGCGATCTCCCCGGAGAACAAGCCGACCGTGGACGGCCGCGCCGAGGCCGGCGTGTGCGTCGACCCCACGATGGAGATCGCGCTCGTGCGCGAACTGCTGTCCCACGCCCTCGCCGCCGCGGCGGAGCTCGGCACCGACGACGCGCAAACCGCGCATTGGCGCGCGATGCTCGCGAAGCTCCCGCCCTACCGGACGAACGAACGCGGCGCGCTGTGCGAATGGATCGACCCGCGGCTGGGCGACAACGACCGCCACCGCCACCTCTCGCACCTCTACCCGCTCTTCCCGGGGCGCGAAATCGCGCCGCACCGCGACCCGGCGCTCTTCGAGGCCGCGCGGCGCGCGGCCGAGGCGCGGCTCGCGACGGGCCTCGCGGACCAGACCGGCTGGAGCCTCGCGCACCTGGCGTGCGTGTGGGCGCGGCTCGGCGAAGGCGACCGCGCGCTCGGGTGCCTGGAGCTCCTGCTGCGCTGCTGCACGGGGCCGAACCTCTTCACGCGCCACAACGACGGGCGCGGCATGGGCGTCACGCTCGAAGCGCTGCACGGCGCGCAGCCGGCGGTGCAGCTCGACGCCGCGTTCGGCTTCCGCGCCGCCGTGCAGGAGATGCTGCTGCAGGCGGACGGCGCGACGCTGCGCCTCCTGCCGGCGCTTCCGCGCGCCTGGACGCACGGCGCCGCGACGGGGCTGTGCGCGCCGGGCGGCGTCCGCGTCGACCTCGACTGGGCGGACGGCGCCTTCCGCGCGACCCTTTCGCTCGCGTCCGGCTTCCCCGCCCGCGCGGTCTCCGTCTACGCCCGCGGCGGCGCGAAGCCGCGCCGCGTTTCCCTGGCTCCCGGCGGCCGCGCGACGGTGTCCGGCTGAGCGAGACGGTCTCGGCCGCCGCAGGGGAGGGCCGCGCCTGTCGCGGCCGCACTTGATTGACTTGGGAAAGGGGGTGTGATACCCTTTTCCACTGTCGTCGCGAATCCAGATCTGGCTCCGTGCTTTCGGGGTTTCGGAAGATCGGGTCGCCGCCGAACCTCCCAACCATCCAGACCATGATGAAACGCCTTCTTCCGCTTCTCCTCGCGCTCGCGCTGCCCGCGGGCGCGGCAACGCTCGACGCGTCCACCTTCCGCAAGATGATCCCGATCACGGTCTCCGGCTACGCCGGCTCGACGACGATCGAGCACTTCCCGGCGCTCGTCCGGCTCTCGACCGCCATCACGGGCTTCGACTACGCGGACGTCGGCACCACGGCCGCGGCCGCCGCCGCGGACCTGCGCTTCGCCGACGCCGCCGGCAACAGCCTCGACTACGAGATCGACACGTGGGATCCGGACGGCACGTCGCTCGTCTGGGTCTCCGTCCCCGCGATTTCCGGCAATACGACGCGCCTGTTCGCCTACTACAAGGCGGACGCCTCCACGACGCTTCCCGCCGTCGATCCGACCGCCGTCTGGTCGAGCGCCGGCTATGTCGGCGTCTGGCACATGAACGCCGTCGACGCGACCGACGGCTCGGTCGCCGACTCTTCCGGCAACGGCTTCTCGGCCACGCCGAAAGCATCGAGCGCGACTCCCACGCTCGTCACGGACGGAGCCGGCCCGTTCGGCGCCTACGTCAAGGGCGCCTCGGGCGGCGGCCTGTTTCTGCCCGCCAACGCGCTCGTCCCCTACAATGCCGATGCGGACGACAAGATGCAGAGCCACTATTCGGCGGAAATGTGGCTGAACCGCAACGGCGACTCCTCCAACAAGATCGTCCTCTCGACCGGCGAGGCCTGGAACACGGGCGCGCAGGTCGGCCTGCAGGGCTACCTCTACGGCAACGCGCACCACAACAGCAACAACAACAAGATTCCCGGCACGGCGGGCGTCTGGTCTCTCGTCGCCCCGACGTGGAGCGCGACGGGCGACGCCGCGTATCTTTTCTGCGGCTCGGCGTCCCTCAACGACGGAAACGGCCAGTTCCTGCTCGAGGGCCTGAACCGCACCGACACGAACTCCGACTTCACGCAGTTCTCCCTCAACTCCTACGCCAACCGCAGCACCAATGGCAACGAAGCCTTCCCCGGCTTCATGGACGAGGTGCGCCTCCGCAGCGTCGCCAGCACGAAGGACTGGGTGCAGGCCGTCTACGACAACGGCAAGGCCGGCTCGACGTTCCTTGCGCCCGAGGCCGTCGTCTCCCTCGACGCGGGCGTCGTCGGGAACGACGGCGCCGCGTCGGGCGCGACCTGCACGACGGCGACGATCGTCGGCCTGTTCGCCGCCGCCGACCCGACCGTGCATACGGCGACCTACACGCTCACGGCCGGCGGCGCGGCGGTCCGGACGGACGTCG
>CAMOEO010000372.1 GCA_946612175.1 uncultured Verrucomicrobiota bacterium | reverse complement strand
CGCTGCTCGCGCTCGGGACGGCCGAGCCGCGGCGTCTCCCCGACAGGCCCGCCGAGGTGTTCGTGGAAGGCCTGGGGGAAAGCTCGGTGGACCTCTCGCTCCGCGTCTGGGTGAAGACGGCGGACTACTGGCCGGCCCGGCGCGCGCTCGTCGAGGCCGGCAAGTGCGCGCTCGAGGCCGCGGGCCTTACGATTCCGTTCCCGCAGCGCGACGTCCACCTCCGCGGCGGCGCCGCGCCGGCGCGCGAGGGCTAGGGGATCACGAGCTCGGTGCCGACGGCGATGCGGTCGTCGGGACCGATCTTGTCCGGATTGGCGTCGCGGATCGCCTTCACGAACGAGGCGTCGCCGTAGGCCTTCTGCGCGATGCGCGTGAGCGTGTCCCGCTCCTGGACGGTCCAGATGCGCGGACCCGCGGCGACCACGGTCGGGACGGCGCCGGGCTGCACGGCGTTGAGCGCCTTCTGGAGGCTCTCCACCTGGCGCTGGAGGACGCCCGCCTGGCGCATCCATTCGTCGCGGTCCTCGGCCGCCTGGGCGAACTCGGCGCGCGCGAGCTCGAGCTCGTCGCGCAGCGCCTCGAGGCGACGTTCCGCATCCTCCGCGACGGGGCTCGTTTCGGGAACGACGGTCTCCGCCCGCCCGTAGCGCTGCTGGAGCTCGCGGCGGATGCCGTCGAGGCGGGACTGCGCGTCGGCCGCCATCGCGGAGTCCGGGGCGAGCCGCAGGAACGCGACGTATTCCGGGATCGCGTCGGCGTATTCGCGGAAGGAGTCCTGGAGGAGCTTGCCCAGCTCGTAGCGGACGATCGGATTCGTCGGCTGGGCGACGGCCAGGTCCGCGAGCTTCCGGCGCGCCTCGGCGAGACGGCCGTCGCGGACCGCGGCGAGCGTCTCGGCGGGGATCTGCGCGACGGAGGCCCGCATGAGCGCGGCGATGTCGGCGTTGGGCGCCTGCCGCCGGTACAGCGCGGCGGCCGCGGCGAGCAGCGCGGCCGAGACCAGGAGGAGAAGGACGGAAGCGAGGCGCTTCACGGACGGGGCGTCTCCCCGTTGCGGACGGTCACGGCGACCGACGCGAAGCCCTGCGGGCGCGCGGGCGCGGCGCGATCCTGCACGACGAGGCGCAGGACGTGGCGGCCGTCCGCGACGCTGCGGGTGTCCCAGAGGAGGAAGGAGCCCGAGCCGACCGCCGCGCCGTCGAGCATCCAGGTGCAGCGCATCTGCGCCTCCGGAAGCCCCTCGGGGGGGCGGATCCGGAGCGCGACCGGCCCCGCGAGGACGGACCCCGCCTCGACGCCCTCGATGGCGGGGACGAGCCGCGGCGCCCAGGGCTTGGAGAGCGGGTCGCCGAGCGGAAGGATCTGGAGGGGGCAGCGGATCGACGCGTAGAGCGCCTCCGCCATCGTGAACCCGTCCATCAGGTCGGCGAACAGGCGGGCCGAGGGGAACTTGGCCCAGATCGCGTAGGGTTCCGCCACGGTGCCGGACGTGGCCGACGCACCCGCGTCGAGCCAGACCGGGGCCTTCATCTGCGAGGCCAGGTCGAAGGCGCACGCGAAGCTCGTGAAATGGTCCGCGTAGGAGCCCGGAAGGAGGTTCCGCGGAAGCGGATCGAGCGTGCGGGCGCCCGTCATGTACCCGACGAGCGCACCGTCCGGCGGCTCGCTGTCCGCGGACGAGATGACGGCCTCCACGCCCTCGTGCGCCCGCACTGCTTCGGCGGCGGCTTCGTACTGCCAGGCGCGGGAGGAGGAGCGGACGTCCTCGCGCAGCGCGAACCAGACCGTCCCGTGCGGCGACGTGCAGTCCGCCTCCGCGGTCCGCTCCATCGAGTCGAGCGCCGCGTCGAGCGTCTGCCCGCGCTCGCCCGTCCAGGCGAGCATCATCGCCGGGACCGGCATCCCCTCGAGCAGCAGGGCGCGCGACTGGTCGAACGACGCGGCCTTCCCGGCGGGGGCGCCCTCGATCGCAGGCCCCGCGAAGAGCGGCGAGTCGTAGCCGCCCCGCTCGACCACGGAGGAATCCGGCCACTGCGCGCGGACGAACGTCGCGCCCGTCAGCGAAAGGTCGCCCGTGCCGGGCGCGTCCAGCGACTCGGCGGAGGCCGCCACGCGGGCGGGGAAGTCGCACGAGTACGCCCAGGCCAGCACGCGGCCCTCGAGGCCGCGCGCGGCGAGCGCCTCGCGGACGGGGTTCCAGACGAGCGCCTCGAAGTCCTCCCGGGAGATTGCGATCGGCATGACGCCGTTGGTGCCGGCGGGGACGGAGACGCGGACGACGTTCTCGTCGGGCACGCCGCGGAGCCGGGCGTAGGAGGTGCCGAGGATCACGGAGTCCGTCGACTCGGCGTTCACGACCACCGCCAGCTCGTGCGGGCCGAGGGCGAGGGCGGCCGGCGCGGCCGCGAAGGCCGCGGCCAGCGCGAACGCCGCCCCCGCCGCGCGGAGGGACTCCGCGAACCGTCCGGACGCGATGCGCATGGGACTAGCGGCGCCCCATGATGCGGTCGGCGTACTCGCCGGTCCGCGTGTCGATGCGGATCCAGTCGCCCTCGTTCACGAAGATCGGGCACTTCAGCTCGTAGCCGCCGGCGACCCGGCAGTTCTTCATGACCTTGCCCGCGGCGGTGTTGCCCTTGGCGCCGGCGTCGCACCACTCGATCTTGCGCTCGACGAAGGTCGGGAAGGTGACGTCGACGGGGTTGCCGTCGAGGAAGAGGATCTTGCACTCGAGGTCGTCCTCGAGGAAGTACTTGCGGTCGCCGAGCAGGTCGGCGGGGACGTTGATCTGCTCGCTGTCCGCGTCGAGGAACACGAACTGGTCGCCGTCCTCGTAGGAGAAGTTGACGGTCTTCTCCTCCAGGTCCAGCTCGTCGAACGTGTCGATCTCGCGGAAGTTCTTCACGAACGTGTTGCCGGTGAGCATGTGCTTGAGGCGGCACGTGTAGATGGACTGGCCCTTGCCGGGCTTCG
>CAMOEO010000371.1 GCA_946612175.1 uncultured Verrucomicrobiota bacterium | reverse complement strand
GCCAAGAAGGGCGCCATCGTCGAAAACCTTCCCGCCGACAAGCTCCAGGGCTGGGCGGACGGCCCGTTCGACGCGGCCGCGCGCAAGCTCCAGGAGGAGGACGAGGTCGTCGCCAAGCGCGTCGCCGCGTTCTCGGACCTGGAGAAGCTGCTGCTCTTCCACCGCCGCCTCCCGCGCTTCCTCAACAACTACGTCTCGCTCACCGAGTTCTACCGGCCAAACGAGACCTCGCTCTTCGAGCGCGGGCGCCTGCTCATCGACGGCCGCTGGTTCAACCTCTCCATCGAGGTGCCCGACGCCGCCGCGCACGCCGCGGTCGCCAAGAACGGCGGCCTCTACACGATGTACGTCCTCGTCGAGCCCGTCGGCGGGCCGCCCTCCTTCACCGTGGTCGTCCCCGCCACCGCCGGCACGCGCGGCAACCTCGCCGTCGGCAAGCGCGGCGTGTTCTTCGACCTCGAGGGCCACGAGTACGACGCGAAGATCACCTCGATCATCGAGAACCCGATCTCGCTCAAGGAGGCGATCCTCTCGCCGTTCCAGAACATCGCCAAGTCCGTGATGGGCAAGATCGAGAACCTGGGCGCCGCCGCCCAGGCCAAGATCGAGAAGGCCGGCACCGAGGCGACGGACGCCGTCGCCGAGGGCAAGGCCCCCGCCGCGCCCGCCCCGGCCCCCGCGCCCGCCCCGGCGGGCGGCGGCGCCGCGGCCGGCATGTTCATGGGCGTCTCGGTCGCCATCGCGGCGTTGGGCTCCGCGTTCGCCTTCATCGCCAAGTCCGTCGCGGCGATGTCGGCCGCGCAGCGCCTCACCGCGCTCGTGGTCATCCTCGCGGTCGTCCTCGGCCCGATCGTGCTCGCCGGCGTCCTCAAGCTGATGCGCCAGGACATGGGCCCGATCATCGAGGGCTGCGGCTGGGCCGTCAACAAGTCGATGCGCCTCACCCGCAGGCTCCGCCGCCAGTTCACCGTCACCAAGGCCTACCCCGAAGGCGCCGAAGGCACCCCCGCCAAGCGCGCGACGGTCACGACCCTCGTCCTCGTCGTCCTCCTCGCCCTCGTCTATGGCGGCTACGCCTGGAAGAAGTCCTGCGACGAGCGCAAGGCCGCCGAAGCGGAGGCCGCCGCCGAAACCGTCGACAAGGCCGCCGCCGACGCCGAGGCGACCGCCGCCGACGCCGAGGCGGCGGCGACCGTGGACGCCGCGGCCGATGTCCTCGCGGACATCGCCGCCGACGCCGCCGATGCCGCCCCCGCGGAATAGCGCGAACCGTTCGCAAGCCCCCTCCCCCGCCATGAACCCTCCCTCCGAAATCTACAACCTCCAGGTGGCGGCCGCCGTCAAGAAGGCCGCCCTTCCCTTCTGGCGCATGGTCGCCCTCGGCGTCCTCGCCGGCATGTGCATCGCCTTCGGCGCGTGCACGAGCAGCATGGCCGCCTTCGGCGTGAAGGAGTACGGCCTCGCCCGTCTCGTCGCCGGCGCGGTGTTCCCCGTCGGGCTCATCCTGATCGTCCTCGTCGGCGCGGAGCTCTTCACGGGCAACAACCTCATGGCGATGGCCTGGTGGGAGCGCAAGATCGGCGTCGGCGGCCTGCTCCGCAACCTGGCCGTCGTCTGGCTCGCCAACCTCGCCGGCTCCGTGCTGCTGGCCGCCATCGTCTCCGGGAGCGGCCAGTGGGCCGCCGGCGGCGGCGCGCTCGGCGCCTACACCGTGAAGGTCGCGGCCGGAAAGGCCGCCCTCGCGCCCGCCAAGGCGTTCTGCTCCGGCATCCTCTGCAACATCCTCGTCTGCCTCGCGATCCTCGCGGCCGCGTCCTCCAAGCAGACCGTCGGGAAGATCTTCGCCATCTGGTTCCCCATCATGGCGTTCGTCCTCGGCGGCTTCGAGCACTCCGTCGCCAACATGTACTACATCCCCGCCGGCCTGCTCGCGAACGCCGATCCCGCGCTCGCCGCCCGGGCGGCGGAACTCGGGATCGACGCCTCCGCGCTCACGGTCGCGAACGCCGCGCGCAACCTCCTCTTCGTGACGCTCGGCAACCTCGCCGGCGGCGTGCTCTTCACCGCCGCCCTCTGGGGCCGCGCCCAGCGCCCCGTCGCCCGCTAGGGCGCTTCCGGGACGGCGGTGTGCCACCGCATTGGACGCCGGGTGGGACACGGGTGCGACACCGTGTCCCACCCGTTCCTCTTCTTTCGGTCCGCCGGGAGCTGGCACGGCGGTTGCTTACAAAGGATGCGACGTCCGGAACGCCCCCCGGCACGGACGCAGGAACCCTTTCAAAACAACAAACCACGAAAGAAGGCACACACATGTCCAAGATCCTCGGAATCGACCTCGGAACGACCAACAGCTGCATGGCCGTCATGGAAGGCGGCGAACCCGTCGTCATCCCCAACGCGGAGGGCAACCGCACGACGCCCTCCGTCGTCGCGTTCACCAAGTCCGGCGAGCGCCTCGTCGGCCAGGCCGCCAAGCGCCAGGCCGTCACCAACCCCAAGAACACCGTCTTCTCGATCAAGCGCTTCATGGGCCGCCGCTACGACGAGGTGGCCGACGAGATCTCGAAGGTCCCCTACGAGGTCGTCCGCGCCGCCAATGGCGACGCCGCGGTGAAGATCGGAGACAAGACGTACTCCCCGCCCGAGATCTCCTCGATGATCCTCCAGAAGATGAAGGCGGACGCCGAGGCGTACCTGGGCGAGAAGATCACCCAGGCGGTCATCACCGTCCCGGCCTACTTCAACGACTCGCAGCGCCAGGCCACCAAGGACGCCGGCCGCATCGCCGGCCTCGAGGTGCTGCGCATCGTGAACGAGCCCACGGCCGCGTCGCTCGCCTACGGCCTCGACAAGAAGAAGGACGAGACGATCGCCGTCTACGACTTCGGCGGCGGCACGTTCGACATCTCGATCCTCGAGATCGGCGACGGCGTCTTCGAGGTGAAGGCCACCAACGGCGACACGCACCTCGGCG
>CAMOEO010000370.1 GCA_946612175.1 uncultured Verrucomicrobiota bacterium | reverse complement strand
AGGTTTCGGACGCCGGTCCGGACGAGATGGACGAGCGCTACTCGGTGCTCGTCCTCGCCGACGGCGAGCGGACGCTGCCGGTCTTCGTCCCCGCGCGTCCGGGGTTCGACGCCGGCGCGCTCGTCGGTGCGCGGGTCGAGGCGGAGGGCCTCTTCTGGAAGAGTCTCAGCGGCGCGCGCAAGTTCGCCGGGCCCGTGCTCGCGGCGACCTCCGCGGACGGCGTCCGCGTCGTCGCGCCGCCGCCGGACCCCTTTGCGGCGCCCGAAGCGGAGCCGCTGCGCTACGCGAGCCCGTCCGCGGTGCGGCGCGCGGGGCGGCGCACCGCGCGCGGCACCGTCGTCGCGTCGTGGGGGCGCAACAAGACGCTCGTCCGAACCGCCGACGGGCGCATGATCCTCGCGGAGCTCTCCGGCGGCGCGGCCCCGCCGCCCAGCGGCGCGTGGGTCGCGGTTTCCGGCCTGCTCCAGACGGACGCGTTCCAGATGCGGCTTGCGCGCGCGTCCGTCCGCGAGGAGCCGCCGCCCGCCGAACCTCCCGCCGAGCCCGCCCCGGTTCCGCTTTCCGAGGCCGTCCGGAAGACCGATGGCCGCGTTTCCTACAATCCGCTCCTCGACGGGTGCCCCGTGTTCTTCGAGGGGCGCGTCGTCGGCTCGCCGGAACCCGGTACGCTGCTCGTCGACGCGGACGGGCTCGTCGTCGCGGTCGACCTGCCCGCCAGCGCCCCGGCGGGGCTCGCGGACGGCGCGTTCCTGCGCGTCTCCGGCGTCTGCGTTCTCGAAAGCCCCGCGTGGAGCCCCGGCAACGTCTTCCCGCGCGTCGAGGGCTTCCGCGTCGTTGCGCGAAGGCCGGAGGACGTCCGCGTCCTGCGCCGCGCCCCTTGGTGGACGCCGCGGCGCTTTGCCGCCGTTGCGCTGTCGCTTCTCGCCGTCCTCGCCGCCGTCCTCGTCTGGAACCGCGTCCTCGATCGCCTCGCCGTGCGGCGCGGCCGCGAGCTGTTGCGCGCTCAGCTCGGGCGCGAGCGCGCCACCCTGCGACTCGGCGAGCGGACGCGCCTCGCGGTGGAGCTCCACGACTCCCTCTCGCAGTGTCTCGGCGGGCTCGCGTTCCAGCTGGCCGCCGCGAAGAGCCTCGCCTCGGGCGGCGCGCCGGCGGCCGGCCGGTGCCTCGACGCCGCCGAGCGCATGCTTCAGTCGAGCCGGACGGAGTTGCAGCGCTGCCTCTTCGACCTGCGCGGCGACGCGCTCGACGAACCGGACTTCTCCAAGGCGGTCGCGCGCGCCGCCGCGCCGGTCTCCGGCGAATCGCATGTCGAAGTCCGGATCGACGTTCGCCGCGACCGCATGGACGACACCGTCGCGCATGCGGCCATCTGCATCGTGCGGGAACTCGTCTCCAACGCCCTGCGACATGGCGGCGCGACGCGCGTCGCGGTGACGGGCGGGGAGCGCGGCGGCGCGCTGGCCCTGGAAGTGCGCGACGACGGACGGGGCTTCGATCCGGCGGCGCGGCCGGGACCGGCGGAGGGGCACTACGGGCTCGAGGGCGTGCGCGAGCGCGTCCGGCGCCTCGGCGGCTCGTTCCGGATCGAATCCGAGCCGGGCGCGGGCGCGGCGGCGTTCGCGGAACTGCCGCTCGCGGGAGCGGCCAAGGAAACGGGAGAACGGAAGACATGAAGACGGCGAAGACGAGAATCCTTCTTGCGGACGACCACGCGCTCCTGCGCATGGGGCTCAAGGCGCTCATCGACGTCCAGCCCGACCTGGAGGTCGCCGGAGAGGCCGAGGACGGCGAGGCGGCCGTCCGAGCGGCGGCCGAACTCCGCCCCGACGTCGTGGTGATGGACCTGGCGATGCCGGGCATGGACGGCGCCGAGGCGACGCGGCGCATCCTGGAGGCGCGGCCGGAGACGCGCGTCGTCATCCTCACGGCCTTCGCGGACTCGGCGGACGTCGGCCGGGCCCTCGCCCACGGCGCATGCGGGGCGCAGATGAAGGGCGGCCCGGCGGAAGGGCTGCTCGACGCCATCCGCGCCGTGCGCGACGGCGGCCGGGCCGTCGCTCCGGAAATCGCCCGGATGATCGCCGAGACGCCGAAGCCGATCGAGCTCACGGAGCGCCAGAGGGAGATTCTTTCGGCCGTGGCGCGCGGCTTCACGACGCCGGACATCGCGCGGCTGCTCGGCATCTCGCAGAGCGCGATCAAGCAGCATCTCGCGCACGTCTGCGAGAAGCTCGGCGCCGCCAACCGTTCCGAGGCCGCCGCCATCGCCATCCGTCGCCAGATCGTCAAGGACTAGGGCGGCGCGGCCTTTCGGCCGGCCGCCTTTCGACGATCCGACGACATCGACGACGTCGACGACCCTCCGCCGCAAGGCGCCCCCTTCTCCTTCGGCCTTCCGTGCGCCTTCGGGCGTTCCCGAACCCGCCCGCACCTTGCGCCTTCGGCCTTCCGTGCGCGGGTCGTCGATGTCGTCGGCATCGTCGATGTCGTCGAACCGGCCACCATCCGGGGGAAGCCGCCCCCGCCCACGGCCTTTCGACAGACTCGACGCCCGACCGACTCGACCGAGACGGCCTCTTTCCGCTTCGCGCGCCCAAGGCTCCCGAGATGTTCACGGCGTCATCGGCCCGTTCGATCAGCAGATCGATCTGGAGGCCTTCGCCGGAAACGTCGGAGGTCGCATACTCTCTCCTCCGCGCCTGCCTCGGCGAAGGGTAGGCGCCGGGGCGTCAGCGCCCGCGGAAGGCGGAGGGCGGGGCGCCAAAGCGACGGCGGAAGAGCCGGCTCATGTGGCCGGCGTCGCAGAAGCCGCACGCGTCGGCGACCGCCTCCTGCGTGAGGTCGGTCGCCCGCAGGAGTCCGCGCGCGCGGTCCAGCCGGACGCGGAGCATCGCGTCGCCGGGCGGCGTCCCCGTCCCGGCCCGGAAGCGCGTTTCGAGCGTCCGGCGCGAAACGCCGAGTTCGCGCGCGAGATCGGCGACGCCGATCCGCGCGTCCGCCC
>CAMOEO010000369.1 GCA_946612175.1 uncultured Verrucomicrobiota bacterium | reverse complement strand
GACCAGTCCTACGACATGATCTCCAACGTCCTCAAGAGCCTCAACACGGTCCAGGTCGGCATCGTCAACAACTACTAGCGCGCTTCGCGCGTTCGAAGGCTCGCTCCGCTCGCCGTTCCAGGTCCCCTTCGACCTTTTCAACCCTTTCAACCCTTTCAACTTTCCTCCTCGTATGCCAACGCCGGTCGAACGCTTCCTTTCCGCGATCGGATACCCCGAAAAGGCGTCCGACGCCGCCGCGTCGTTCGATCTTCTCGTCGACGGCGGCGAGGTGCGGGTCCGTGCGGAGGGGGGGCGTCTTTTTCTTTCGCGCGCGCTCCCGTGCGAGGCGGGCGACCTGCCGCGCCTCGCGGCCTACGCCCCGGGGAGGATGCTCCGCGAGGAGGCCGTCCTGGCCGCGGAGCCCGGTCCGGACGGCGGCGCCTTCCTCTGGCAGGACGCCCCCGCCGCCGCGGACGCCGCGGCCCTGCAACGCTTTTTCGAAACCTTTTGCGACTCCTGCGACTGGTGGCTGGAGCGCGTCGGCGAGTTCTCCGCCCCCGAGCCGGAGATTCCCCCGATGATGATCCGCCCGTAGCCCGAAAGCCCCGCCATGCCCACTCCCCCCTCCATCGAGAAACCGGCCATCCGCATGCCGCTCCTGCTCTGCGACCTGGCTCTCCTTTCGGTCCTCGTCGGTTGCTCCACGGACGCCCCCCTTCGCTCCGCCTCGGAAGCGGACGTCTCCGATCGTTCGTCCCTGGCCCAGCCCGAGGCCCCCGCCGGGGAGCAGACTCTCGACGAGATCCTCGAGGAGGTCTTCGGCCCCCGCCGCGCCCGTCGCGCCGCCGCTGTCGCGCCCGCCGCCGCCCCTGCCGCCGCCTCCGTTGTAGCTCCCGACCTGGACGCGGAATCCTTCCCCGCCGTGACGAAACCCGCTCCCGCCCCTGCGGCCGAGCCCGAGGCGGAGTCCCCGGCGGCGGAAGCTCGCGAGGAGGAGCCCAAGGCCGCGGAACCGGCCGATTCCGAAGCATCGGTGCCTCCGGCCTCCGATGCCGGCGAAGCCTCCACGGACGCCTCCGAAGGCGTCGTCGAACCGCCGGCGCCGCCCGCGATCCCGTGGAAGACCGAGACCTACTCGCTCGTGGCGCGTTCCATGGACCTGCGGCAGGTGCTGGAGACGTTCGGGGTGGGGCAGGGGATCTCGACGATCCTTTCGCCCGCCGTCGGGGGCGCGCTCTCCGGCGAGTTCGTCGACGTGCCGTGCGCCGAGTTCCTCGACCGCCTTTGCTCGCTGCACAACCTGGCGTGGTACTGGGACGGCGCGACGCTCTGGATCTACGCGTCGAGCGAGATGCAGACGATGCTCCTGGACCTGCGCTACATGAAGGCCGGCGAGGTGCGCGCGATGCTCGCCGAGCTCGGCGTCGAGGACCCGCGCTTCCCCCTGAAGACCGCGAGCAAGGACGAGCTGATCATGGTCTCCGGCCCGCCGCGCTACGTCGGGCTCGTCGCCGAGATGATCGAGAAGGCGGACGTGCTGCGCGAGCGGCGCACCTTCAACGAGCTCGAGACGCGCATCTTCCCGCTGCAGAACACCTGGGCGGACGACGTTTCGTTCAGCGCCAGCTCCCCCGAGGCGAGCGGCTCGATCAAGGGCGTCGCGGCGATGCTGCGGGAGATCGTGGGCACGATCGCCGAGCCCGGCTCCCGCGCCTCCGGCGACACGAACGCCCCCGCCGCGTTCACTCCCCTCATCACCTCCGAGAACCGCCTCAACGCGGTGATCGTGACCGACGTCGCGCCGCGCATGCCCCTCTACGAGCGCCTCATCCGCGAGCTCGACGTCCCGCAGAAGCTCGTCGAGATCGAGGTCACGGTCGTCGAGATGTCCCGCAAGGACGCGCTCGACTGGCAGCTCTCCCTCGGCGCCACCGCCCGCCACGGCGAGCGTGTCTCGGGCGGCGTCGGCCAGAACGCGGGCAACCTCTTCGACGCCGAGAACCTCGCCGGGCGCGGCCTCGCCGGCGCGCTCTCCTACCTCGGGAGCAAGTCCACCGTCTCCGCCTCGCTCACCGCGTTGCGCGACAAGGGCCGGGCCCGCAACATCTCGCGGACGACGCTCCTCACGGTGAACAACCTCGCCGCCTCGCTCTCCGACCAGCAGAGCTACCACGCCCGCGTCATCGGCACCGAGGTGGCGGAGCTGGAGGAGGTTTCCGCCGGCACGACGCTCCAGGTCAAGCCCCGCATCATGCGCCTCGGGGACGACGCCGTGCCCACCCGCATCTGGCTCACGCTCTCGCTGCAGGACGGCGGCTTCGAGAGCGTCTCCGTGGACTCGATGCCGATGACGCGCACCTCCTCGCTCGACACGCAGACCTCCGTCTACGAGGAGGACACGATCGTCCTCGCCGGCTACCTGCGAGACATCGAGGAGACGGCCGGCTGGGGCATCCCCTACCTCCGGGACCTTCCGTTCATCGGCTGGCTCTTCGGCGGCCATTCCTCCAAGGCCGAGACCGTCCAGCGCCTCTTCCTCATCTCGCCCCGCATCGTCGACCCCGACGCCGAGGACCTCGCCCGCATCCAGGCGATGCGCATGCGGGACATCGAGGCGATGGAGGCCCTCGACGAGGACGCGCAGGACGACGAAGAGGTGCGCGAGCTGCGCGATCTCGACCGGCAGGAGCGCCGCGAACGCCGCCAGGACGCGCTCGACGAGCGCCTCGAGGAGCGTCGGCGCGAGCTCGTTCGGGCCCGCGAGGAGCGCGCCCGCCTCCGCAAGGAGCGCGAGGCCGAGCGCGCGGACGTCGACAGAAGAGGAGGTTGCCTCCCGTGGTAGTCGAGCTCTCCAGCGGATTCGCCGTCGTCGGCGCGGGCGCGTGGCTCTTCGGCCGCGCGCAGCCCGCCGCCGTCCGCGGCACGCTGAGGGTTCGCGGGCTGAAGGGCTTCGTTTGCCCGGACCGCGGCGCCCTTTCGCGCGGAGAGCTGTCGGCGGAGAAATCTCACGCAGAGAGCGCAGAGA
>CAMOEO010000368.1 GCA_946612175.1 uncultured Verrucomicrobiota bacterium | reverse complement strand
GCCGTCGTGCCGGGACCGAAGGCATGACCCCCGGAAATCCCTCCTGCGCGAACAAGGTCGCGGACGCCCTCGCGCCCGCCGCGCCGGGGGACGTGCGGCCGCTCGGCCCCGTGGGCGAGGCGGAGGCCGCCTGCCTCCGCGCACGCGTCCTCTCGGACTGGGCCCGCGGCCCGATGTACGAGGAGGCCGTCCGCGCCTTCCGCACGCACTGGGACGACGATCCCCGCGGCGGGCAGGGCTGGGGCTGGCAGAACGAGTACTGGGGCAAGACGATGCTCTGCGTCGCCGGCGCGATCGAGGCGACGCGCGACCCGGCGCTCGCCGCGTGGGCGCTGGAGCGGGCGCATGCGTTCGTCGCCGAGTTCCAGAAGCCTAACGGCTACCTCTCCACCTACGCCGACGAGGACCTCCTGCTCCGCCATCCGGACGATCCCGACCCGCGCTCCCACGCCTGCTTCAACGTCTGGGGCCGCAAGTACACGCTCTGGGCGCTCGTGGCGCTGCACCGCGCGACGGGCGACGCGGCCTGCCTCGCCGCCGCGGAGCGGATGGCCGACCACCTCGCCGCGCAGCTCTCGCGCCTCGGTACGTCGCTCGACCGGACGGGCGAGTGGTTCGGCATCTCGTCCCTGAGCCTCCTCCGCCCCCTGCTCGAGCTGCACCGCCTCTCCGGGAGCGCGAGCGCCCTCGCGCTCGCCCGCGACGCCGTCCGCGCGCTCTCGGCCGATTCGGGCTCGCCGTGCGCGGCCCTGCACGACGCCCTCCGCCCCGATCCGATCGCCGCGTGGCACCCGGAGCCGACCTTCTGGGCGAAGGCCTACGAGATCCTGAGCTGCCTCGAGGGCGCCGCGGACTGGTACCGCCTCACGGGCGAAAGGGCGGTCCTCGACGCCGTCCTCGCCTACGAGCGCCACCTCCTCGGCGAGGAGCTCAACCCGATGGGAGGCGTCGGCTGCTTCGACCACTTCGTCGGCGCGTCCTTCCGCGTGAACGGCATGACGGAGCTCTGCGACGTCGTGCACTGGATCCGCCTCGAGCGCGAGCTGCTGCTGCTCACCGGCGACCCCGCGCGCGCCGACCGCATCGAGGAGGCGTTCCTCAACGCCTTCCTCGCGGGCGTCCAGCCGGACGGCCGCTGGGGCGCGCACATCGTCCGCTCCCACGGCACGCGCCACCTCGCCGCGCCGCCGCAGGTCGGCATGGCGCTGCACCAGTGCTGCCCGGACAACATGCTCCGCGCCTTCTTCGACTACGCCGGGAGCCAGTTCGCGCGCGCCGCCGACGGCGCGCTCTGCGTGCTGCTCTACACCGACGGCGCGGCCGCGCTCGGCGCCGATCGCGTCGAGGTCGGCGGCGGCTATCCGTGGTCGGACGGCCCCGTCGTCGCGAAGGCCGTCCTCGCCGCTCCCGGCCGCGTGCGCTTCCGCGTCCCGCGCTGGTCGCCGGCGCTCGAGGTGGACGGCGCGCCGCGCGAGCCGCGCGGCGGCTGGGTCGAGGTCGACGCCCCCGCGGGCGCCTCCTCCTGGTCGCTCCGCTTCGACCTGTCGCCCCGGCAGTCCAACTGGACGGGGCGCGGCGACGACGACATCCGCGACTACGTCCGGACGTTCATGGAATACCGGAGCAAGACGCCGGAGATGGCGGGGCTCGTCCGCGAGGAGTCCGGCGTCCGCATCCTGCGCGGTCCGCTGGTGCTCGCCAAGGGGCGGCTCGCGGGCACGCCGCGCGAGGAGACGCTCTTCGCGGCGACGATCCGCAACCAGGGCTGGCGCGCCTCCCTCCGCCCCGCGCCGCGGACCGCTGCCAACGCGGGCGTCGTCCGCCCGTGGCTCCTCGATCTCTCGCGCGACGGGGAGTCCCGCACCGTGCCCGTCGCCGACTTCGCCTCCGTCTCCCGCGTCGACGACCCGGCGAACTGGTTCTCCCTCTGGTTCTGACCCGGTCAGTCCGCCGTCGCGTGCCGCTGCGAGAGCTTGTGGATGACGGAGAACATCACGCTCGGGTAGTCCGACGAGAAGCCGTCGAACCCGAGGTCGAAGAGCTTGAAGTAGGCCTCCTCGGAGTCGCCGCCGGCGAAGGGGATGGAGCAGACGGGGATGCCGTGGGCGTGGAACTCGTCCACGAGCGCCTTCAGGACGGAAGCGCGCGGGACGAAGGGCTCGGCGGCCGTCGGGTTGTAGTAGGAGTGCAGCGACACGACGGAGATGCCGCGGAAGTTCGCGGCGCGCACTTCGCCCATGACCTTCTCGTAGTGCGCCTCGAAGCGCGCGATGTCGGCCGCGTCCGTGTGCTCCGGCTTCGGCACGGGCCAGGTGCCGATCCAGAGCATCGTCTTGCCGCCGGGGACGGCGTCGACCCATTCGAGCGCCTTGGCGACGGAGGGGCCGGAGTAGTAGACCTGCTCCAGGACGCCCGCCTCGCGGGCCCTGTCGGCGATGTAGCCGGGGCCGGCGCCCTTCTCGTCCACGAAGCAGAGCCACTTCGGGTGGCCGCGCATCGCGGCGAAGACGTCCTCGATGCGCGGAATGCGATGGTGGGCGAAGTCCGGCGAGAGGTAGGAGCCGACGTCGACGTCCTTGATCTCGGCCCAGTCGAGTTCGGTCGAGACGGGCCTGTCCGCGAGCGCGTCCGGGATGCCGCGCGCGGTGCGGCGGAGCGTTTCGTCGTGGAGCATGATGCCCACGCCGTCCTTCGTGCGGCGGCAGTCGCACTCGAGCGCGGAGCCGTTCTCCCAGCACCAGCGGAAGGTCTCGAGCGTGTTGTCGGGGCGCTCGGCCTTTCCGCCGCCGCGGTGGACGTGCGAGAGGTGGAGGAGCGAGGTTCGGTCGGAAAGGGGGAATTGCATGGCGTGTCGTTCCTTGGCGGATCGGAGAGGGGTTGGAGAAATGGCGATGGGGGGGAGTCTAGCACGAAGGCGACCGCGGGTCTAGCGCGATTTCCCCGTCCCGCGGGGTCGGAATCCATGGCGGGCTTCGCGGCCTGGACCTTCCCCACTTTTTGGCGCCGCGCCGTCGCGGAGGCCCGCAAAC
>CAMOEO010000367.1 GCA_946612175.1 uncultured Verrucomicrobiota bacterium | reverse complement strand
CCCGACGGCTGGACCTTCTCCGCCGGCGCCGGCACGCAGACCGCGCGCGGCATCGGCTGGGTCTGCGCCGGCTACCAGATCCAGACCTGGGACGCGGACGCCTCCGCCTGGGGCGCGCAGCAGACGTTCCCGCGCGTCGGCGGAGCCGCCGTCGCATTCACCTCCCCCTCCGGCGCCTCCTTCGCCTCCGTCCGCCTCACCTGGCTCTGGGAGCCCGTCTCCGGCATCCGCACCGCCGCCGACTACGCCGTCGCCGACTACGCGGCGGGCGGCCTGCAGCTGCACCTCGACGGCCTCGCGCGCGGCTCGTCCGCCACGGTCTGGAGCGACCTCTCCGGCAACGGCCGCGACGCGACGCTCGCCGGCTACGCGTCGGGCGAAAGCCACTGGACGGACGACGGCTACTTCTTTGCGAGCAACGCCGTCTTCCAGACGGCGAACCTCACGGACGCCAGATTCACCCTCGGCCACGACTACACGATGCAGACCGTTTCCGACGTGAACTTCGCCGACAACCTCCGCGACTCCAACGCGCAGGGCGGGACCTTCGTCTCGCCCATCGACCACTACCCCTACGGAAGCATCTGGATCAAGAGCGACGGCACGGGCACCATCCAGCACCGGACGGGCGACACGACCGGGGCCGCCTGGGACATGAATGCCGCCGTCATTGTCGGAACCGAAGGCCATGCCACCTATCTCACGGCGCTTCGCAACGGCAACCGCACGGCGCTCGTCGAGGGCACGGCCTATCCGACGACCTCCAACACGAAACGGAACCAGGCGTGCATCGACTGGTCGGAGGGGTCCAAGGACGAGGTGGCGGAGGCGACCTACTGGGGTGTCGGCTCCGCGTCCGCCGGCGGCGGCGCCCACCCGCTCTACGGCACCGTGAAGTCCGTCCGCCTCTACGACCGCATGCTCTCCGAGGACGAGCTCGCGTGGAACCGCCGGGTGGACGAGGCCCGCTTCTTCGGACGGCTTACGACGACGAACGTCGTCCTCGAGGCGACGGAGTGGAACGGCACGCTCGCGGCCGGTCCCTACGAGGTCTTCGGCGCCCACGTCTTCGAGGCGTCGCCTTCGGCCGTGGACGGACGTCTTCCGACGCACGTCCGCGTCTGGACGCTGCGCTCGGACGGCACCTGGGCCTCCGCCGGCAGCGTGGAGGGGGCCGCCTACACCTACACGCCCGGTGCCGGGACCGTGAAGATTGAGTTCCGCAAGTCGCACCCCTTCGTTCTCGTCGTCCGCTAGCCGCTTCCATGAACGTTCCCTCCCAAACGACCCTCATCGCCCATCGCGGCGAGTCCGAGGACGTTCCCGAAAACACCCTTCCCGCCTACCGGACCGCCGTCGAGCGCGGCTTCGGCTTCGAGTGCGACTGCTACCTCTCGGCCGACCGGAAGGTCTTCATGTTCCACGACCCGAACCTCTCCCGCACCACCGCGGGCGCCTGCTCGAAGGCGTGCGGAGATGTGACATGGGACGAGATCCGCGACCTCGACGTCGGCGGCTGGGGCAAGTGGGCCGGCTCCCCGTTTTCCGGCACGAAGCCGGCGCTGCTGGAGCAGGTGCTCCCGCTCGCGCGCGACGGCCGCCGGATCTACCTGGAGCTCAAGCCCGGTCCGGAGATCGTCCCCTACGTGAAGGAGGTCTTCGACGCGCAGCGGGCCGCGACGCCGGACAACCTGCTCTTCATCACGTTCAACGCCGCCACCTGCCGCGCGGTCAAGGAGGCGATGCCGCAGTTCACGGCGTATCTGCTGATGTCGAGCCGGCACTGGGAGAACGGCCCGTGGGGCGACCGGGCCGCGCCTCCGGTGACGGAGGAGGAAGTCCTCGCGGCGCTCGACGAAAGCCGCGCCGACGGCATCGACTTCCATTTCGACCGCGAGCTCACGACCGCGGAGATGATGGCCCGCGTCCACGCCACCGGCCGCACGTTCCACGTCTGGACGGTCGACAACCTGCCGGACGCCCTCGAGGCCTTCCGCCGCGGCGCCGACACCGTGACGACCAACTGCGCCCTGCGCCTTCTGAACGAGTTCGCCCGTACGGCCTAGCGCTTCGGCCCGTCCGGACCATCCAGCCCGCCATCCCCCCCGACCATGCGCCCCTTCCTTCCCCTCCTCTCCGTCCTCTGCGCGGCCGCGGCGGCCGAATCGTTCGCGGCGGCGGCCGCGGTCGGCGTTCCCGCCTCCGAGATCGGCACCGCCGTGAAGGCCGCCGCCGCCTCGCCCGTCTTCGGCGGCGGCCTCGCGACGCCCGTGATCACGCTCCTGCCGACCTTGTTCGAGCCGGGCTGGAAGAGCCGCGGCGCGGCGGGCGGGATGGAGCCGGACGCCGAGGGCTGGCGCCGCTTCGAGATGAAGACCTCGAGCCGCCCCGAGGCGCCGCGCATCGCCGGGCGCGTGCGCTTCGCCGCGGGCGCCGACGGCGCCGTGCGCGGCGAATGGCTCGCCGTTCCCGCGGCCGACGCGCCGCTGGAGGAGCTCTTCGTCGGCGGGACGTTCTCCCTCGCCGACTTCGCCGGCGGGACCGCGCTCGCGGACGGCCGGACGATCGACCTGCCGGTCGACTGCCAGACGATGCGCGTCTTCCACGGCACGGTCTCGGAGCTGACGCTGCGCGACCGCGCCGGCGCCGACCGGCTCCGCGTCGTCTTCGACGCCCCGACGTCCGTCCTCCTGCAGGACAACCGCGACTGGGGCGGCACGTCCTTCTCGCTCCGCCTCTTCCTCGCGGAGGGCGCCGTCGCGGGCGGCCGCGAATATGCGCTGCGCGCGTCGTTCTCGACGCCCGCCGACGGCCTGCTCGCGCTCGACGACGGCAAGTCCGTCCGCATCGAGGCGGGCGCGGACTGGGTCCCGCTCGCCGGCGAGCCGTGGATCGAGCCCGGCTCCGCGCTCGACTTCTCCCGCGTCCTTCCGCACCACGCGCCCGCCGGGAAGTTCGGCCGCGTCGTCGCCGTCGGCGACCACTTCGAATTCGAGGCCCGTCCCGGCGAGCCGGTCCGCTTCTACGGCGTGAACC
>CAMOEO010000366.1 GCA_946612175.1 uncultured Verrucomicrobiota bacterium | reverse complement strand
GGCAACATTGGTATTGGCAACATTCGCACACTGGCAACATTCGGTAACCATTCGGTGCCCCGCGTGTAATCGTTTCAGAACGGCACCTTTCAACCTTTCAACTTTTCAACGGAGAAACACCATGGCACTCGACATCAACGGATACAACGCGGTTTTCAAGAAGTTCACGGATTTCGCGCAGGCGAAGGTGGACGCCGGCCAGACCAAGGCGATCGCGGACGCGCACCTTCAGCAGCCGCTCCTCGGCGGCCGCCGGGTCCTCGCCGTCTCCACGGCGCAGAACGACGCCGTCCACAAGTGGACGCGCACGAACGACCAGTACATCGTGAACGACCGCACCCGCGACCTCTTCCGCAAGGCGGTCGCCGACATGTTCGGCGGCGAGTCGAAGATCCCCGCCTCCGTGAAGGAGGCGATGCTGCTTTCCGACTACAACGCCGGCAAGCCCCTCACCGCCCGCCGCATCATGGCGGTCAAGGCCGCGATCGACGCGGACGGCACGGCCAAGGCCCGCTCCGCGAAGATCCGGCTCGAGACGTTCGATTCGGCCGAAACGAAGGCCGCCGCGCTCGCCTTGGGCTACTCGAAGGCGGAGCTGCCGAAGCTCGCCCGCGCGGCGCACCTGCTCGCCCAGGCGACCGGAAAGAGCGAAATGGAGGCGATGCGCGAGGTCGCCGAGCCCGGCTCCAAGGCCAACCGCCTCATGTCCTACGGCGGGCGTTTCCTGGAGAACGCGGAGAACTTCGCCGACGGTCTGCGCCTCGTCGACCTCTTCGCGACCTGGTACGACGATCTCATCCGGTCGATGGACGCCATCGGGAAGACCGGCGCCTACGAGCGCAACCGCGACTATTCCTCGGCCGACACGCTCACGAAGCACAACGCCGAGCCGAGGGTCGTGGACCCGGCGGCCAAGTTCGCGATCGAGAAGTTCATCCTCGAGCACCTCGCCTTCGACCCGTCCGCGAACCTCAAGGGGACGGACGCGGAGGCGCTCTTCGGCGTCGGGCACAACGACGCCGCCCGCTTCGTCCTGCAGGACTTCACCCACTCCTGCACCAACTCGGTCGCGAACGTCCCGCCCGCCAAGCGCGCCGTCGTCTACAGGACCTTCAACCTCTTCTGCTCGCTCGCGGCGAACGCCGCCGACCACCAGCGCCCGGCCTCCGAGCGCCTGCTCGCGCTCGGCGACCGCGGCACGCTGCTCGGCCGCGTCATGCGCCACCTCGACGAGCTGCTCGCGCTCGACGCGAAGGGCAGGCTCACCGCCAGGAACGTGATCAAGACCTGCTTCCCCGACATGGTGAAGGCGGGGGCGGCCGGCAACTACGACCGCAAGGCGATCCAGGACTTCCTGTTCGACCTCGACGCCGAGATGTCCCTCCTCCCGGAGGAGGGCGGCAAATACGTCGACATCAAGGGGCCGCTGAGCCTCCTGATGAATTCCACCGGCTGCACGCTCAAGGAGGGCGCCGACGCGATCCGCAACGGCAAGACGATCCCGCTGCCCGCCTACATGTCGCCCGGCGAAATCGAACTGAAGGACCTCGGAACCGTCGAAGGCGGGCGGTCGCTGATCGAGGGCGACCTCTACCGCCCCGCCAACTATTCGATCAAGGACGGGCCGACGGACATCCTGGGCCCGAACGCCGGATTCGGCTTCTCCTTCCCCGGCGAAGGGCGGTTCGTCGCGAACGCCTCGCCGGAGGGCCGCGCCAACATCCAGCGCGTCGGCGACAAGGTCGAGGCGCTGTGCGGGCGCGTCCACGCCAAGCAGGCCAGCGCCGTGCTGATGATGCTCTCGCAGTCCGGTCTCGGCCCGATCAACGGCGGACTCCGCGGCCACGGCATCATCTCCAGCGAGCACAGCCCCGTGGACTACGCGCTTTCGAAGGACGCGGACACCGGTGCGGTCACGATCCGGTACAGGAGCCCTGAGGGGCTTCCGTTCCGCTTCGAGTGGACCGTGACCGTGGACGTCGAGGGCAAGGCGACCGCCACGCCGATGACGTTCGAGAAAGCCATCGACAACCTCGACAATGCCGCCGCGAAGAAGATGATCTCCGCCTCCGCCAAGCTGCTAGGCGTGAAGCTCGACAAGGAGGACACGACGACGGCGGCGACGCTCCTCGCGACACACGCCCAGGGGATGATGGCCAAGAACGCCCGCGTCCTTGCCAACTTCATCGTCAACTCCCTCCACAACGACGGCGAGATCGACGAGGAGATGGTCGCGAACCTCGCGGGGGACATGAAGGGCTGGCAGGAGTTCGACTTCGGCGACACGCGGCTCCACGACATGGGCAGGAAGTTCGTCGAGCGCCAGAACAACTACCTCAGGGACTCGCTCGCCAAGCCCGACATGTACATGGACGCGAACCCCGACGTCTTCACCAGCCTTTACTCGGACGCCAACCGCGGCTCGTGGCGGATCGGGAACAAGCGCTTCCCGCTTGGCGCCAACCCCGACGCGGTCCTCAACGAGTTCCTTGCCGTCGTGAAGACCCCCGCCGCCCGCAAGGTGGTCTCGACCCTTCTCAACCAGGGCAATCTCGCCGACCTGCAGTGCCTCGTCAGCAAGGCGCCCGCGCCGGTCGGCGAAGCCCGGAAGGAGAACGACGGCGAGGAATCCATCCACACCATCAAGGGCGGCGACATGTTCGTCTCGCGCGACTACGCCCGCGACCTGGCGGGGATCACGCTCGCCGCGGACGTCCACTACGAACTGGACGTCTCCGCGGACGGCAAGACGGCGACCGTGACGGTGACGCAGGACATGCATCTCTGCACCAAGGACCTGCGCGTCGACGAGTACCGCATCGGCAAGGCCTCGGTCTCGCAGAAGACGACCATCGACCTGACGAAGGATACCCCCGTCGTGACGGGCGTCACCTTCGCCCAGACCTTCACGCCCGACGAGATCCAGCTCGGCGAGGCCTGATCGAACCCTCGATCTTTCATCCTTTCACCCTTTTAACTTTTCAAGGAGTTCCCCCATGCCCATCAACCTCGCCAACATCAACGTCTCCCTCCAGCAGTTCCAGG
>CAMOEO010000365.1 GCA_946612175.1 uncultured Verrucomicrobiota bacterium | reverse complement strand
CGAGCGTGCCGCGCTCGTTGGGGAGGCGGTTGCGGGCCTCGTTCACGACCGGCTCGTGCGTCTTCTTCTGCTCCATGTCGGGCGTGAAGCCGCCGCCCTGGATCATGAACCCGGGGATGACGCGGTGGAAGACCGTTCCGTCGTAGAACTTCTCGTCGACATAGCGGAGGAAGTTCGCGACGGTCTTGGGGGCCTTGTCCTCCCAGAGCTCGGCCTCCATGGTTCCCTTGGACGTTTCGATGACGACTTTCGTGCTCATTCGTTTCTCCGCGCCGCCCCGTCCGCGCACCCTGCGCGGCCGCGTGCGGCGTGTTGCCTCGTAATTATGCGGATTCCCCTGCGCGGTGTCAAACCCGCGCCGGGGCCCGGGAGCCGCTAGCTCCCGAAGAACTCGCGGTAGAGCGCCTGCACCGCGGGCTTGAGGTCGACCTCGCGGATGCCGAACATGATCGAGAGCTCCGACGAGCCCTGGTTGATCATCTGCAGGTTGATGCCCGCCCGGGAGAGCGCCGTCACGACGTGCAGGCACGTGCCGACCGTCGTCCGCATGCCCTCGCCCACGGCGACGAGGAACGCGATGCCGCGCGTGTAGGACATGTGGTCGGGTTTCAGCTCGGCCTCCACCTCCGCGAACACGCGCTCGCGCACCGCGTCCGGGAACATCTCGTCGCGGAACACGATCGTCACCGAGTCGACGCCCGCCGGCATGCATTCGATCGAGACCTTCTCGCGCGCCAGGATCGAGAGCAGCCGCGCGACGAAGCCGACCTCGCGGTTCATCAGCCACTTCTCGACGTAGAGCGCGCCGAAGCCGCCCGACGACGCGATGCCGTTCACCCGCCCCGGCACCGCGCGCCGCCGCGGGACGACCATCGTCCCCGGCTCGTCCGGCCGGTTGGTGTTGCGGATGTTGATCGGGATCTTCGCGCGGATCGCCGGCATCACCGCCTCGTCGTGGAACACCGCGAAGCCCGCGTAGGAGAGCTCGCGCATCTCCGCGAACGTCATCTCCTTGATCCCCTCCCCCTTCGCCGCCTCGGGGCAGAGGCGCGGATCGACCGGATACACCGCGTCGACGTCCGTGAAGTTCTCGTACACGTCCGCCCGCAGCGCCGCCGCGAGGATCGCGCCCGTGATGTCCGACCCGCCGCGCGAGAACGTCGCGAGGCGCCCGGAGGCGGTGTAGCCGTAGAAGCCGGGGAAGACGACGACGTCGGGGATCGGCGAGAGCTTGGCGCGGAGCCGGTCGTACGACTCGGGCAGCAGCTGCGCCGCGCCGAACTCCTCCGAGAGGAGCATCCCGGCGTCGCGCGGATCGACGTAGACCGCGGGCAGCCCGCGCGCGGAGAACGCCGCGGCGCAGAAGCGCGCGGAGAACTCCTCGCCGAGCGCCTTCACGGCGTCCTCGAACGCGCCCGGGTGCGAGCGGTCCGCGGAGAGGCGCGCGGCGAGCTCCGCGCGGAGGGCCCCGACGAGCGCCTCGTCGAGCCCGAGGTCGGAGCGGATCGACTCGTACCGCGCCTCGACGCGCCCGGCGCTCTCCGCCCAGTCGCGCCCCGCGAGCGCGTCCTGCGCGCACGCGATGAGCAGGTCCGTCACCTTGTCGTCGCCCTTCGCGCGCTTGCCCGGCGCGGAAACGACGACGACGCGCCGCTGCGCGTCGCTGCGGACGATCTCGAGGACCTTCAGGATCTGGGCGGCGTCGGCGACCGACGACCCGCCGAACTTGCAGACTTTCATGGGCGGCTCCGGGGAAGGGTTCGGGAGGGGGGCGCCACGGCCCGGAAGGGGGCGGAAAGGCGCGGGAGGCGCGGATTATGCCACAAAGCCCCCCGCGAAACAAGCGCCCGAAATTTCCCGTGGCGCGCCCCGTCGCTTTCTGCTACAATCTGCCGCCGAACCGCGCGCGCCGGACCCATCCCGGCCGGCGCCGCGATGGCGGCGGCCTTCGCCGACGTCCGCGCAGGAGCATTCCCATGACCAAACTCGTCTTCATCGGCGCCGACGGCGCCCCCGAGGTTCCCGTTCCCGACACGGGCCTTACCTTCGGCCGCAGCCCCGACTGCGACCTCCCCATCCAGGAGGGCAGCGTCTCCGGCCACCACGGATCCCTCCGCCCCGAGGGCGGCCGCTGGGTCCTGCGCGACAACAACAGCTCCAACGGCACCTTCGTGAACGGCCAGCGCGTCACCGCCGTCATCGTGAACAACGGCGACATGCTCCAGTTCGGCGACGTCCAGGTCCGCTTCATGACCGACGCGCCGGCGCCCGCCCCCGCCCCCGCGCCGGCCGCCCCGGCGACGCCCGCCGCCCCGGCCGCCGCGCCCTCCGGCCTCAAGCTCCCGCCCAAGCCGGGCGCCCTGCCCCCCGGCGCCAAGCTGCCCCCCAAGGGCGGCATCCCCGCCGGAGCCAAGCTCCCGCCCAAGCCCGGCCCCGCGCCCAAGGCCCCGGCCGCCCCGGCCGCGGCCCCCGCGCCCGCGGCAAAGAAGCCCGCCGCCGCCCCCGCGCCCCGCAAGGAGGCGCCGAAGGCCCCCGAGCCCGCCGCCCCCGCCCTCTCCGCCGGCTCCGACTGGAAGGCCCCCGAGCTCAAGGTCGACCCGAACTACCGCCCTCCCGAGATGTCCGCCGCGGACACCGAGGTGATCGCCCTGCTCGAGCAGAAGTACCGCGCCCTGATGGAGAACATCTCCCAGGTCGTCATCGGCCAGGCCTCCGTCGTCGAGGAGGTCCTCATGGCCGTCTTCGCCAAGGGCCACGCGCTCCTGATGGGCGTGCCCGGCCTCGCCAAGACGCTCCTCATCTCCACCCTCTCCCACGTCCTCGACCTTGGGTTCAAGCGCGTCCAGTTCACGCCGGACCTGATGCCGTCCGACATCACCGGCACGGACGTCCTCGAGGAGGACAAGAGCACCGGTGAGCGCCACTTCCGCTTCGTGAAGGGCCCCATCTTCACCAACATGCTCCTCGCCGACGAGATCAACCGCACCCCGCCCAAGACGCAGGCCGCGCTCCTCGAGGCCATGCAGGAGCACCACATCACCGTCGGCACCCAGACCTACGACCTCC
>CAMOEO010000364.1 GCA_946612175.1 uncultured Verrucomicrobiota bacterium | reverse complement strand
CCCGGACCTCTCGGATCCGGACTTCGCGTCGCCCTTCGCGATCGTGCACCAGCGCTACTCCACGAACACGTTCCCGAGCTGGGAGCTGGCGCACCCGTTCCGCGCGCTGGCGCACAACGGCGAGATCAACGCGCTCAAGGGCAACCTCGGCGCGCTCGCGGCGCGCGAGCCCTCGCTCGCCTCGCCGCTCTTCGGGGCGGACCTGAGGAAGCTGCTGCCCGTCGTGCGGCCCGGACAGAGCGACTCGGCGTCGCTCGACAACGTCTTCGAACTGCTGGTCGCGGCGGGGCGCGACGCGCCGCACGCGATGATGATGCTCCTGCCGCAGGCGTGGGACGCCAAGTACCACGTCGGACACGACGTGCGCGCGTTCTTCGAATACCACTCGGCGCTGATGGAGCCGTGGGACGGCCCCGCGGCGGTCGCGTTCACGGACGGCCTCTCGCTCGGCGCGGCGCTCGACCGCAACGGCCTGCGCCCCGCGCGCTGGACGCTCACGAGGGACGGGCTCTTCTTCCTCGCGTCCGAGGCGGGCGTCCTCGACGTCCCGCCGGCGGACGTCGCGCGCCGCGGCCGCCTCGGCCCCGGCACGCTGCTCTGGCTCGACCTGGAGGGGCACCGCCTCGTCGAGGACGGCGAGCTCAAGGCGTTCTACGCGCGCCGCCGCCCCTACCGCCGCTGGGTGCGGGAGAACCGCATCCCGGTCACGGGGCTCTTCACGGAGATCGTCCCGTCGGCGGTCCCGGGCGGCGAGGACGGCCGCTCGGCGCTGCTGCGGGAGCAGGCGCGCTTCGGCTGGACGCTGGAGGATGTGGAGCTCATCCTGCGCCCGATGGCCGAGACCGGCGCCGAGCCCGTCGGCGCGATGGGCAACGACGCCGCGCTCGCGTGCCTCTCGAAGAGGCCGCGGTCGCTCTTCGACCACTTCCACCAGCTCTTCGCCCAGGTCACGAACCCGCCGATCGACCCGATCCGCGAGGAGCTCGTGATGTCGATCATGACCTACATCGGCAACCAGGCGAACATCCTCGACGAGACGCCGGAGCACGCGCACCTGGTGAAGATGACGCGCCCCGTCCTCACGGACGACGAGCTGCGCCGCATGCGCAACGTCCCCGACTTCCCCGCGCGGACGCTGTCGCTCTTCTACACGCAGGGCGGCCTCCGCGCCGCGCTCGACCGCCTCGCGCACGCGGCGCTGGAGTCGGTCGGCGAAGGCGCGAAGATCATCGTGCTGAGCGATCGCGCGGAGGTTATATCTCACGCAGAGAACGCAGAGAGCGCAGAGGTTTTATCTCACGCAGAGAACGCAGAGAGCGCAGAGGTTTCTCCACCGGATCCGGCGCGGGCCGGCCGGGGGGAGGCCCGTCGCCGGATCCCCTCCCTTTTGGCCGTCGCCGCCGTGAACAAGGCGCTCGCCGAGGCGGGCGTGCGGCCTTCGGTCGGCGTCGTCGTGGAATCGGGCGAGGTGCGCGAGGTGCACCACTTCGCCGTGCTGCTCGGCTTCGGCGCGACGGCGGTGAACCCGTGGCTTGCGCTGGCGACCGTCTCCGAGGTCGGCCGGGCCGACGCCGTCAAGGCCGCCGCGAACTACGTCGGCGCGGTGTGCAAGGGCCTGATGAAGATCCTGTCCAAGATGGGCATCTCGACGCTGCGCTCCTACCGCAGCGCGCGCATCTTCGAGGCCGTCGGACTCGGCCCGAAGCTCGTCGGCGAATACTTCGCCGGCGTCGCCTCGCCCGTCGGCGGGCTCGAGCTCGAGGACATCGAGCGCCGCCTCGCGGAGGCGGGGGCCGCGGACGCGGCCCCCGTCCTCCCGCCGGGCGGCCAGTACCGCTTCCGCAAGGACGGCGAGGAGCACCTCTGGACGCCGCAGCGCGTCGCGGACTTCCGCGAATCGGTGCGCGCCGGCGACTACGCGCGCTTCCACCGCTACACCGACTCCATCGACAACGACAGCGGCGTCACGCTGCGGTCGCGCTTCGCGTTCCGCGAGGGCGCGGCGGTCCCGCTCGACGAGGTCGAGCCCGTCGAAGAGATCGTGAGGCACTTCGTCGGCGGCGCGATGTCGCTCGGCTCGCTCTCGCCCGAGGCGCACGAGACGATCGCGCTCGCCCTGAACGGCCTCGGCACGATGTCCAACTGCGGCGAGGGGGGCGAGAACCCGGAGCGCTTCGGGACCGACCGCAACAGCGCGATCAAGCAGGTCGCCTCGGGGCGGTTCGGCGTCACGATCGGCTACCTGCGCAGCGCGAAGGACCTGCAGATCAAGGTCGCGCAGGGCGCCAAGCCCGGCGAGGGCGGGCAGCTCCCGGCGCGCAAGGTCGACGCCTTCGTCGCGCGCCTGCGCCACGCCAAGCCCGGCACCACGCTCATCTCGCCGCCGCCGCACCACGACATCTACTCGATCGAGGACCTCGCGCAGCTCATCCACGACCTGCGCTGCGCCAACCCCGGCGCGCGCGTCTCGGTGAAACTCGTGAGCGAGGCGGGCGTCGGGACCGTCGCCGCCGGCGTCGCCAAGGCGCACGCGGACGTCGTCGTGGTCTCGGGCTTCGACGGCGGCACCGGCGCCGCGCCGCTCACCTCCGTCAAGCACGCCGGCGTCCCGTGGGAGCCCGGCCTCGCCGAGGCGCACCAGACGCTCGTGAAGAACGACCTGCGCGCCCGCGTGAGGCTCCAGGTCGACGGTCAGCTCCGCACCGGCCGCGACATCGTTGTCGGCGCGCTGCTCGGCGCGGACGAGTTCGCCTTCGGCACCTCGATGCTCGTCTCCCTCGGGTGCGTCCAGTGCCGCAACTGCAACCTCGACAGCTGCCCCGTCGGCATCGCCACGCAGAAGCCGGAGCTGCGCGCGAAGTTCGCGGGCCGGCCCGAGCACCTGCAGACCTACTTCCGCTTCCTCGCGCAGGAGGTGCGCGAACAGCTCGCCGCGCTCGGCTACCGGTCGCTCGCCGAAGCCCGCGGACACGCGGAGCGGCTGGTCGCAAAGGAGGGGGGATTCGACTTCGGGGAGCTCTTCGCCTCCGCGGGGCAGGGGTTCGGGGGCGCTTCCCACGCTCGTTGGG
>CAMOEO010000363.1 GCA_946612175.1 uncultured Verrucomicrobiota bacterium | reverse complement strand
TCTCGTGGAACGACTGCCAGGCGTTTCTCGAAAAGCTCAACGCGCACCCCGCCGCGCTCGCCTCGGGACTCGTCTTTCGCCTCCCGACCGGAGAGGAATGGGAGTTCGCCTGCCGGGCGGCGCCGACGAATCAACTTCTCGCCGTCACCTTCGAAACGGAAGGCGGGAAAACAGAACGGCGGTTCGTGGTTGTTCCGGTGCCGAAAAAAACACGGTACTGTTTCCTCGCCGACGGAACGGAAATCACCGAGACGACGCTCGACCGCGTGGCGTGGTTCCTCGAAAACGCCTCGACGCGCCCCCGTTGGTGGGCCGGCTTCCTCGCATTCGCCGAGCGGCTCGTCGACCACGTTTACAAGGTTAACTGGAGCGAAACCCTCTCCCATCATTCCGTGGGACGGAAAGACCCGAACGCCTTCGGCCTCCACGACATGCTCGGCAACGTGCAAGAATGGACGGCGGACGGATCGGACGACGGCCGCTGGCACTACTCCCGCGGCGGCTATTGGGAGATGCCGAACTGCACATCCTACCTCCGCGCGGAATCTCCGTCCAGCGCGACCCCCCACGAGATTGGTCTCCGCCTCTGCGCCGACCCCGCCACGAACGCACCCGCCGCGTCCGCCCCTCACGCGGAGCCCCGCCGCCGCCCGCCGCGAAGCGGCTTTCCAGAACCCGCCGGTTTGTGAGAATTGCAATGATTGAATCTCGCCATTTCGTGATTAATCGAAAAATCGAATCCCGCCATTCCGTGAGATTTTGTTTGACGAAAGGGGGGGCTTCGCTCAACCGCTTCGTCGCGAAATACGGACGATACCTGACAACGCCCGTCGTTCTCCATTCCAGGGGCGTCGCGCAACGGAACGGCGTCCTCCATCTTCCCCTCTACATGGCGGGCTTCCTGTAGGTGGTTCCGGAACTCGCAAACGTTTTGCCCTTCTTCCGTCCGCTATGAAACATCTCCTCCGCCTTCTCATCCTCCTCGCACTGCTCGTCGTCGCGGGCGGCATCGCGCTCCACGCGCGCCGCGTCGCGGCCCGCGACCGCGAGCTCGCGGAGCTGCTCGCAGGCCCGTTCCTGCCGGGCGCGACGGTGGTGGGCGATTCGTGGTACTTCGGGATCTCTTCGGGGTCAGGAGACGAGTTCGAGTGTTCCGTTTCCGGCGAGACCATCCTCGACCCCGGCGCCGAAACGCCCGCCGACCTCGTCGTCACGCGCGCCTCTTCCGCGGATCCGGACGGCACTTTCTCGGTCGTCCAGTGGACCATCCGCGCCGGCTCTCCGACGGAAAGCCGTTTCTTCGGTTTTCTGCGGACTGCCCACAACGAGGGACTCCTCGTTCCCGCCGGATGGGACGTAGAGATCTCCGACGGCCGCCCTCGGTTTCTCTGGCAGGGGATTTTGCCCTGCGGATTCAAGGTGGATGACGAGTCTGCGCATTATTCCGAAGCCCTGGACGAAGACGACGTCCGCGGTTTCCGCGAACGGGTCTCCCGGTTCTTCGAAACGGAAGCCGCCCGCGAAGACGTCGTCGTCCGCGAAGAACGGGGCGTCTCGCTGGGGTTCGGTTTCTACGATCCATTCCGGACCGAACCGCCCGGACTCTTCCGCCGCGCGGTCGGCCGGGTCTGCGACGCGATCGGACGTCCCGAACTCTATTCGGTTTCGAAATGGGCCGAACGGAAGCGCGCCGTTCCCGATCCGCTTCTTCCGTTGACAGGGCGGGGTTTCGCGATCGTCCCGGGAGCGCCGCGGAAGGGACGGCTTTACCGGTTCTTCGATCCTTCCGAACAGGAACCGCCCCAGATTTTCACCGTGGCCGACGGCACCCCGCTTGCCGATGCGTTCCGCTCCCTTTGCGCGAAATACGAGCCGTGGGCGCTCGGCACGCCCGTTCCGCCGCTCCCGCCGTCGGAACTGCACCTTGCGGACAAAACGATGCTGCAGGGAGCGACCGGCACGAACGAGTGGGCCGTCGCCTTCGACCGCCCCACGCCCCGCCTCCGCGCCTTCCTCGCCGACCTCCTCCGCCTCCTCGCCGACCCGCCGTGAAACGACCGCTCCTCCTCCTTCTCATCCTCCTCGCACTGCTCGTCGCCGCGGGCGGCATCGCGTTGCACGCGCGCCGCGCCGCCGCGCGCGACCGCGAGCTTTCGGAGCGGCTCCTCGGCCCGCTCCTGCCCGGCGTGCCGGACGCCGGCAAACCGCTCTGGAACGTCATGCTCTGGGGCAAAGGCCTGGAGAAACTTTTCATCGTTGGGACCGCACGCGCCACGCTCGGCGCAGACCTCGTCCGCCAGACTGCGCCGCCCGACGGCCCGTTCCGGTACACCTGGTACGTCGGCGTCGGGACGCCGACGGAATCCCGGCTCTTCGAAACGCTCTGCGCCGACCCCGACGCACGGGAGGCCTGGGAAAGCGCCACCGTCTCCGGTCGGGCGTTTCTTGGCGTGTTCGGAACGGCCACGAACCTTCTTCCGGACAACGTCCGGGAAAGGAGCATCGTCCCCCTAAAGGCGGACGGCGCCGGTCTGCAGGAGCGCCTGCTCTCGGCCCTCGACGCCGAATCCGCCCGCGCCAGCGTGTCGTTCGCGCAGGAACGGCTGACGGGCGGCGTGACGATTGTATTGACCAATACTCCGTACGACGAGGAACCCGGCCGCTTCCGGCGAGCGGTCGGATGGTGCTGCGAGCGGCTTGATTTCCTCCCGCTCGAATCGCTCGCCGACTGGGCCTCCGAGGAAAGGACGATCCCCGCCGACCCGGACTTCCCTCAGACGACCCAGATCCTGTCGCTCGACATTCAGGAGGGGCAGGCCGCACCCTTCCGGATGCGTCAAAGCGAAATCGAAAACCTGCGGGGGCTTGATCTCTCCGTGGATGCGTCCGCGCCGCTGGCGGTCTCGCTCCGGGCGCTCCTGGCGAAGCACCGGCCGGAAACGCTCGGGCGCCCGAACGACCCCAAGGAAACCGTCTTGCAGCGATCCGCCGCGGTCACGGTCGTGTTCCCGGATCGGTTCGAGGCGAGGGTCGTTCCCCTCGCCGACGCCCGTTTCCGCGCGTTCCTCCTCGAC
>CAMOEO010000362.1 GCA_946612175.1 uncultured Verrucomicrobiota bacterium | reverse complement strand
ACCCGACCGCATTTGACCAATGCGGTTTTTCCGGTTCACCGTTCGGTGTCCTTAAGTATGACAAACCGCGAGTCCGGCGAATTGCAAGAGTAATGGCGCACCCTAGGCGACATGGCGCAGCTCCTTGTCTCTTGCGCGGCGGGGGGCGCCTGTGGTATGCTTCCGGCCATGCACCATCGACGCTTTCTCCTTCCGCTCCTCCTCGCCGCCGGCATCCTCTTCGCCCCCTTTCGCGGCGCGGCGCAGTCCGTCACGGCCTCCGACGAGGTGGACGAGGCCATCGAGCGCGGCCTCCGGTACCTCGCCTCGGTCCAGCGCGAGAACGGCTCGTTCCCCCCGCCGCTACGGCGAGACGGGTGCCATCTCCGCCCTCGCGGGCATGGCCTTCCTTGCCAAGGGGTACACGCCCGGCTGCGAGAAGTACGGCGAGAACATCAACCGCTCGATCGACTACATCCTCTCCTGCGTCAACCCGACGAACGGCTACTTCGGCGTCAAGCTCCCCAACCAGGGCATGTACGTCCACGCCATCTGCACGCTGTTCCTCACCGAGGTCTCCGGCATGGTGGACCCCGCCCGGCAGGCCCGCATCGACGAGGTCGTGCCCAACGCCGTCAAGCTCATCCTCGACGCGCAGAACATCGGCAAGGACAGCCGCGACAGGGGCGGCTGGCGCTACACCCCCACCTCGCGCGACAGCGACATGTCCTGCTCCGGCTGGGTGCTGATGGCGCTGCGCTCCGCCCGCCTCAACGGCGGCAAGGTGCCCGGAGACGCGATCGAGCGCGCGGTGGCGTACGTCAAGCGCCAGTACAACGAGGCGGAGGGCTCCTTCCACTACCAGGGCACGAGCGGCCAGTACGCGCTCACGCTCACGGGCGCGGGCATCCTCTGCCTCGAGCTCTGCGGCCGCCACAACGACCCCGCCGCGATCAAGGCCGCGCGCTACCTCCGCTCCGCCTTCCGCCGCCTCCCCAACGAGGGCAACCGCTGCTACGGCATGTACTACACCTCGCAGGGCCTCTTCCAGATGGGCGGCGAGGACTGGCTCCAGTTCGAGGACTGGATGTACCGCACCTGGATCCCGCGCCAGCGCGACGACGGCTCCTGGACCGAGGAGGAGGACAGCCCCCCCTACAACACCGCGATGCTCGTCCTCGCCTTCTCCGTCCCCTACCGCCAGCTGCCGATCTACCAGCGCGATGAGACGGTCGACGAAGACTGACCTTCCGCGTGCGGGGTTCACCCTCGTCGAGGTCCTCGTCGCCTCCGCCGTCGCCGTCGTGCTCGCCGTCGCCGTCGCGGGCGTCCTCCACGCCGGCTTCTCCGCGTGGTCCCGCGTGGCCGCGCGCCCGGACGCCGAGGCCGCGCTCGCGCGCCTCGACGCGTTCGAGGCGCTGCGCGCGGACGTCGCCTCCGCGCTTCCCCTCCGCGACGCCCCGTTCCGCGGCGACGCCCGCGGCTTCTCCTCCGCGCGCCTCCTCGCCCCCGCCCTTCCCGACGAGCCCGCGCGCCCGGTGCTCGTCCGCTGGGCGCCCGCGTCCGGCGGCGCCGTCCGCGAGCTCCGCGATCCCGGCGCGGACCTTCCGTTCTCGTCGCGCCCCTTCGCCGGCTCGCTCCGTCTCTCCTACGCGCGGCTGCTCCGTCCGGCCACGTCCAACGCCCCCGCGGAGCTGGCGTGGTCCGACGAATGGACGCGCGACGCCCTTCCCGCGGCCGTCCGCGCGGAGTGGGGCTCCCTTCGCGCCGACATCGCCGTCGCGTGCGCCGCGCCCGATCCGGACGCCGCCGCCGAGGCGGCGGGGGAGGGCGCCCCGTGAACGCCGCGGCCCCCGTTCCTTCGCGCGCCCGCTCGGGCGCGAGCCTTGTCCTCGTGCTCGTCGCCGTCGCGACGCTCGTCTCCCTCGCGCTCGGCGCCGCGGCCCTTGCGCGCGACCGCCTCGTCCGCGTCGACGCGCGGCTCGTCCGCGCCTCGCTCCGCGACGAGGCGGAATCCGCGCTCGCGCTCGCGCTGCGCGCGCTCGACGCGGACACCAACGCCGTCGACCATCTCGGCGAGCCCTGGGCGAGGGCCTCCGCCGACGCCGCGTCTGCCCTCGACGCGGGCCGCGACGGCGTGTTCGTGTTCGTCGAGGACGAGCGTGCCCGCCTCGGCGTCCCCGAGTGCGGCCGCCCCGCGCTCGCCGCGCTCTTCGCGCGCCGCGCGGGGCTCGACGCGGCGGCCGCCGCCGGCGCGGCGGCCGCCGTGTTCGAGGCGCTGGAGGCGCTCGCGCCCTCCAACGCCCCACCGCCATCCGCCGCCCCGCCGTCTGCCGTCCCCGGAGACCCCTCCGGGCCGCAGGCGCCGCAGGATCCGCACGCCCCCGCCGCTCCGCGCGTCCTGTTCGCCGAGGAGGAACTGCTCGCGCTGCCCGGCGCGCCCGTCGAGGCGTTGCGCGCCGCGCTCCCGTTCCTCTCCGTTCGCGCCGGGGACGCGCTCAACGTCAACACCGTCGGCCACGACGCGCTCGTCGCCGCGGCACGGGCGCGCGGCGCCTCCCCCGGCGGCGCCGAGGGCGTCTGGACGCGACTCGAGATGGCGAGGGGCCGCGGCGACGTCTTCGAGACGACGTCCCAGACCGAGGCCCTCAAGCTGCTGCGCGGCGAGGGCGACGTCCCGACGGCCGACGAGCTCGCCGCGCTCCAGGCGCTTTCCCCCGCGCTTCGCGTCGACAGCGGCCTCTTCCGCGTCCGCGTCCTCGCGCGCCGCGCCGGGCGCACCGCCTCGATCGAGTGCGTCTACGACCGCCCCGCGGCCCGCTTCCTCCGCTGGGTCGAGTAGATCCACTCCCGTGCCTCGCCCCCGCGCCCGGCCTCGCGCCCGGCCATCCATGGCCGGGTCCACGGCCCCCCGCCCCGGGGCGGAAACGGGGGCGCGGGCCGGGGCGCGCCCCGATCCCGCCCCCGATTTCACGATTCCGCAAGACTTGATACACTGCCTTTCTTGCGCAATTCGCATGATTATCAAAAAAGAATTCATTTTACCATTGACGGGGCGAGGGGCGTTTGCTAGATTTCCGGGCCGTTGCGCCGCTACCGGACCCCTCATCCAAA
>CAMOEO010000361.1 GCA_946612175.1 uncultured Verrucomicrobiota bacterium | reverse complement strand
GACGCAAGGCGCGCGAGGCGCTCGCCGCCGCGACCACCGCGAAGGCCTTTGCCGCGGAGCTCCACGCGCGCTTCGCGGACCCCGCCACGAGGGAAGAGCGCCGGAGAGAGCCGCGGCGCGGCCGACGACGGACGGGGTAAAAGCGGAATGAATACGGCTGTGGGAGCGGGAGATTACAGAAAATTGAAATACGGTCGGCGAATGAATTGAAGGAGAGAGGAGGGGATGGGGGAGGTTGGGTTTTGCGGGAATGCCGACATCGGCGGGAAATTCCGTTGCCCCCCGCGCCGGGATTTGCTAGACTCGTGGGCCCATGGACACGACACTTTCCTTCACGGAGGAACTCTCCGCGTGGCTTGGCGCGCGTTTCGCCGCCGCCTTCCCCGATTCCCCCGACGCGGCCCGGGCCGGTCGCGTCGTCCCCAGTGCCAAGGCCGGTTTCGGTGACTACCAGTGTGCCGACGCGATGCAGCTCGCGCGCCCGCTCCGCATGCCCCCCCGCAAGATCGCCGAGGCCGCCCTCGCGGGCGCGGCCCTACCGGACTGCGTCGAAAAGGCCGAGGTCGCCGGCGCCGGCTACATCAACCTCACGCTCAAGCCGGACGCCCTCGCCGCCCGCGCGGCCGCGGTCGCCGAGGACGAGGCCCACGGCGGAATCCCGCAGCTCGGCGCCGGAAAGACCGTCGTCGTCGACTATTCCAGCCCCAACGTCGCCAAGTCGATGCACATCGGCCACATCCGCTCCACCGTGATCGGCGGGTCGATCGTCGAAATCCTCCGCGCGCTCGGCTACACCGTCGTCGGCGACAACCACATCGGCGACTGGGGCACCCAGTTCGGCATCATCATCAAGGGCTACCGCGAGTTCGCCGACAAGGACGCCCTCGCGAAGGATCCCGTCCCCGAGCTCGAACGCATCTACAAGGAGAGCTACGCCCGCGCAAAGGCGGACGAGGCGTGGATGGACGCCTGCCGCCTCGAGACGGTCCGGCTCCAGCAGGGCGACCCCGGGAACCGCGCGCTCTGGCAGGACTTCATCCGCATGTCCCGCCACACCTTCGACGAGATCTACGAGCGCCTCGGCATCTCGTTCGAGACGACCCGCGGCGAGAGCTACTACCAGCCGCAGCTCGCCGCCATGGTCGAACGCCTCGAGCGCAGCGGCATGGCCCACGAGAGCCGGGGCGCCGTCGTCGTCGACCTGCGCGACCTCGACCCCGCTTTCGCCGAACAGTCCCGCAAGGCCGTCGAGGCCGCGCTCGCCAAGGGCGACGAGGAGAGCGCCGCGCGCGAGGACGGCAAGTGGATCTGCATCGTCCGCAAGGAGGACGGCGGGTTCAACTACAACACGACCGACTTCGCCACGATGGAGACGCGCGTCAAGGACTACGCGCCGGCCAAGATCGTCATCGTCACCGACGACCGCCAGATTCCCCACTTCCAGCAGCTCTTCGTCATCAGCGAAAAGCTCGGCCTCGTCCCGCCCGGAACGGAGCTCGTGCATGTCGCGTTCGGCACGATCACCGACGCGGACGGCCACCCCTTCTCCACGCGCAAGGGCGGTATGCCCAAGCTCAAGGAGCTCCTCGACGAGGCCGCCGCCCGCGCCCTCGCGATCGTCCGCGAGAAGAACCCCTCCCTGCCGGAGGCCGAGGCCGCCGCGCTGGCCGAGACGATCGGCATCGGCGCCGTGAAGTACTCGGACCTCGCGATGGACCCGATCACGACGATCCGCTTCTCCTGGGACACGATCCTCTCGCTCCAGGGCAACTCCGGCCCCTACCTCCAGTACGCCCACGCCCGCATCCGCTCGCTCCTCGCGAAATACGCAGAGACGTTCCCCGGCGAGGACTGGCGCGCCGCCCCGATCCTTCTCGGCGACCCGCTCGAGCGCTCCCTCGCGCGCCGCCTCCTCGCGTTCCCGGAGACCGTCGCCGCCGCGGGCGCCAAGTGCCGCCCGAACCTCGTCGCCGACTACCTCTTCGGCCTCGCGCAGGACTACAGCTCCTTCTACCAGAAGCTCTCCGTCCTCAAGGCCGACGACCCCGCCGTCCGCGCCGGCCGCGCCCGTCTCTGCGCCGCCGTCGCCGCCGTCCTGCGGCGCGGGCTCGCGCTGCTCGGCATCCGCGCCCCGGACCGCATGTAGCCCCCCTCCCCTCCCCCGTCCCGGCTCCGCCCGCCCCCCGCGGTGCGCGAAACCCGTTGCGCAATCCGTCCGAAAGTCGTATCCTACCCCGCCACGCCACACCTTCCGTCGCCGTCCCGCCGGCCCGCGCGCCGCGAGCCCGCCGACCCGCGAACCTCCAACCTTCCCCACCCGCCATGCATCCCTACCGCACCCACACCTGCAACGAGCTCCGCGTCGAGGACGCCGGCAAGACCGCCCGCCTCTCCGGCTGGGTCTTCCACAAGCGCGACCACGGCGGCATCCTCTTCCTCGACCTGCGCGACCACTACGGCCGCACGCAGGTCGTCGTCCACCCGAGCCGCCCGTTCTTCCAGGAGGCGACGGACCTCAAGCTCGAGAGCGTCGTCACGGTGACCGGCCAGGTCGTCGCGCGCGGCGAGAGCGAGATCAACCCCGACATCGACACGGGCGCCGTCGAGCTCGTCGCGGACGAGTTCGTCGTCGAGAGCGCGTCGGAGCAGACCCCGATCTACCTCGCGGGCGACGGCTCGGACGTCGGCGGCGAGGACCTGCGCCTCAAGTACCGCTACCTCGACCTGCGCCGCGAGTCGCTGCACAAAAACATCGTGCTGCGCTCGAAGGTGATCTCGTTCCTGCGCCGCCGCATGGAGGACCTCGGCTTCCGCGAATACCAGACGCCGATCCTCACGTCCTCCTCCCCCGAGGGCGCGCGCGACTTCCTCGTCCCGAGCCGCATCCACCCCGGCGAGTTCTACGCGCTGCCGCAGGCGCCGCAGATCTACAAGCAGCTGCTGATGGTCGCCGGCTTCGACCGCTACTTCCAGATCGCGCCGTGCTTCCGCGACGAGGACGCGCGCGCCGACCGCTCGCCGGGCGAGTTCTACCAGCTCGACATGGAGATGAGCTACGCGACGCAGGACGACGTCTTCGCCGTGATGGAGGACGT
>CAMOEO010000360.1 GCA_946612175.1 uncultured Verrucomicrobiota bacterium | reverse complement strand
TTCAACCTCTTCAACCTCTTCAACCCTTTCCCCAACCCCCAACCGAAAGAAGAATCGCCATGGCAGGCTTTTTCGAACAGGCCAAGCAGGCCCTCGAGCTCCGCAACAAGATGAAGCGCCTTCAGCGCGAAGTCGAAGCGATGACGAAGGAATACGAGAACGGCGGCATCCGCGTCGTCGTCACCGGCGACATGACCGTCAAGGCCGTCGAGGTCTCCGACAAGTCGCTCCTCGACCCCGCGAAGGAGGACAAGCTCGTCCGCACGTTCATGGACAACGTCAACAAGGCGCTGCGTCTGGCCAAGGACGCCGGGCAGGAGCGCATGAAGGCGCTCTCCAAGGAACTCGGCCTCGGCGGCATGCTCGGCGGCTAGCGCCCGCGAGATGCCCGACCCGTTCGCCACGCTCGTCCAGGAGCTCGCGCGCCTGCCCGGCCTCGGCCGCCGCTCGGCGGAGCGCGCGGCGCTCTCGCTCGTCGCGCGGGGCGCCGCCGCGATCAATCCGCTGGCGGAGGCCCTCGTCGCGGCGCGCGACGGCGTGGCGGCGTGCACGCGCTGCGGCGCAATCACGCCCCGCGGCGCCGACCCGTGCCGCCTCTGCACCGACCCCGCGCGCGACGACGCGCAGCTGCTCGTCGTCGAGGACCCGGGGGACATCCTCGCCATCGAGCGCTCGGGCGCCTACCGCGGGCGGTACCATTCTCTGCACGGGCGCATCTCCCCCATGTCCGGCACCGGCCCCGCCGACCTCACGCTCGGCGCGCTGCTCGCGCGGCTCGCCGAGGGGAGCGTCCGCGAGGTCGTGCTCGCCCTCCCCACCGACGTCGAGGGCGACGCCACCGCCTCCTGGCTCGCGGAGACCGTCGCCCGGCGCGCCCCCGCCGTCCGCGTCACCCGCCTCGCCTACGGCCTCCCGGCCGACAGCGGCGTGCGCTACTCCGACCCCCTCACCCTCCGCCGCGCCATCGCCGGCCGGCAATAGCCCCCTCCCGTGACCGACCTGGGCTCCCTCCTGAACCCCGAGCAGCTCGAGGCCGCCACCGCCCCCGACGGCCCCCTGCTCATCCTCGCCGCCGCCGGGACGGGCAAGACCCGCACGCTCGTCTACCGCGTCGTCCACCTCGTCGAGCGCGGCGTCCCGGCACACCGCATCCTCCTGCTCACCTTCACCAACCGCGCCGCCCGCGAGATGCTCTCGCGCGCCGACGAGGCCACGCGCGGCCTCGCCACCGGCCTCTGGGGCGGCACGTTCCACCACGTCGCCAACCGCATGCTGCGCCGCTACGCCGGCCTGCTCGGCTTCCCCCGCGACTTCGCCATCCTCGACGCCGACGACCAGCGCACCCTCATGGGCCGCGTCATCAAGGACCTCGGCCACCGGCCCAAGGACTTCCCCAAGCGCGAGCTCGTCCTCTCCCTCCTTTCCGGCGCCGTCAACCGCAACCTCGACCCCGCCGAATACCTCGAGTCCCGCGCCGGCGACTTCGCCGCCGCCCCCGAGGAGCTGCTCGCCTGCATGCGCGAGTACGTGAAGCGCAAGCGCGAGCTGCACGCGATGGACTTCGACGACCTGCTCGTCAACGGCCTGCGCGTCCTCTCCGAGAGCGCCGAGGCCCGCGAGCTGTACCAGGAGCGCTTCCTCCACGTCCTCGTCGACGAGTACCAGGACACCAACGCCCTCCAGTCCGCCTTCGTCGACCTGCTCGCCGCCCGCCACCGCAACCTCTCGGTCGTCGGCGACGACTTCCAGTGCATCTACTCCTGGCGCGGCTCCGACTACCGCAACATCATGGACTTCCCGCGCCGCTACCCCGACGCGCGCATCGTCAAGCTCGAGCGCAACTACCGCTCCCGCAAGCCCATCCTCGACCTGGCCAACGCCAGCATCCTCCACAACCCCGACCAGTTCCCCAAGGTCCTCCGCCCCACCCGCGAGGCGCCCGGCCTCCCGCCCCGCCTGCTCGAAGTCGCCGACGGCCGCGCCCAGGCGGGCGAGCTCCTCTCCATCGTCGAGGACGCCCGCCGCGCCGGCTACCGCTACGGCGAGATCGCCGTCCTCTACCGCTCCCACTTCAACGCCGTCGACGCCCAGCTCGCCCTCACCCGCGCCGGCGTCCCCTACTCGATCACCTCCGGCACCAGCTTCTACGAGCAGGCCCACGTCAAGGACGTCGTCGCCCTCCTCCGCATGGCCGAGACGACCGACGACGGCCTCGCCTTCGCCCGCGTCCTCCAGCTCCTCCCCGCCGTCGGCGAAACGACCGTCGACCGCCTCTGGCGCCGCCTCGGCGGCCGCTTCGACGCCGCCGATCCCGCCGCCCGCGCCGCCCTCCTCGAGGCCCTCCCCTCCCGCGCCCGCGGCCCGTGGGAGCCCGTCTCCGACGCCCTCGGCGCCTACTCCCGCACCGCCTTCCCCCACAACGTCAAGGCGCTCGTCGAGGCCTTCCTCGACGCCCTCTACCGCGAACGCCTCCGCAAGGACTTCGAGAACGCCGACGAGCGCGAGGACGAGCTCCGCGAGCTGCTCTCCGACATCGCCGGCCACGCCTCCGTCCGCGACTTCCTCGAGGACGTCGCCCTCCTCACCAACCTCGACCGCGAGGGCGGCGCCGCCGACGCCGACGGCGAGGGCAAGGTCCTGCTCTCCACCGTCCACCAGGCCAAGGGCCTCGAATGGCCCGTCGTGATCCTGCTCTGGTGCGTCGAGGGCATCTTCCCCTCCTCCCGCGCCCTCGAGGACCAGGGCGGCGACGACGAGGAGCGCCGCCTCTTCTACGTCGCCGTCACCCGCGCCCGCGACCGCCTCCACATCCTCCAGCCCCACGTCCGCACCACCCCCGACGGCGGCGCCTTCCGATGCGAGCGCTCCCGCTTCCTCCGCGAGGTCCCCCCCGCCCTCTTCCAGTCCGAGAACCGCGACGACCGCCCCTCCCTCGGCTACGGCGGCTGGGGCGGCGGCTGGGGCGGCGGACGCGCCTCCGCCTACCGCGGCGGCGGCGGCTTCGGCGGCTGGGCGCCCTCCGCCCGCGGCGGCGGCTACCGCCTCCGCGGCGCGCTCGACGGCCTCCCCGACGCGGGCGGCCTCTACGGCCTGCCCGACGCC
>CAMOEO010000359.1 GCA_946612175.1 uncultured Verrucomicrobiota bacterium | reverse complement strand
GGATCGCACGATCCGGCGGCCCTTCCCTTTTTCCGGCCCCGTCCTTTCGGCGCGGGGTCGCTCTCGCGGATTCAAGGCGTGACGTGAACGGCGAACAGCTCCTTCGCGCCGCCGGGCGCGAGGGCGGCGACGACGGCTTCTCCCGGCGCGCGCGCCGTGAAGACGCCGTCCGGAGAGACGAAGCCGACGTCGGAGAAGTAGTCGGTGAAGTATTCGTAGCGCCGCGCCGGATTGGCGCGAAGGGAGGCGCGGTCGCCGTCGTAGGCGCCCCAGCGCGAGACGGAGGGGAGGAAGGCCGCCTCGAAGCGGCATGACGCCCCGACCGCGAGGCGGACGGGCTCCAGATGGACCGTGCGGTCCGCGCCCCCGCCGACGCGCGTGAAGTGCGCGAGCGAGCGGACGCGGTCGAACTGCACGGCGTCGAGCGTCTGCTCGAAGGGTGAGCCGATGCGCTTCTCGGGCAGGTCCGGGCACCACGGCAGGGAGCGGTGGATGTAGTCGAAGTAGGCGGCGTCGCAGGGCTCGGAGAAGTGCCAGGTTCCGGCAATGCACGACTGCAGCTCCGCGTGGTGGTGGCCGAAATCGCACGAAGAGGCGAGCGAGCGGATCCGCGCGGCGACGCGGGCGAGCATGGTTTCGTATTCCTGGGAGAGCGTGGGGCGTATCGGAAACGTGATCAGGGAGCGGAATCGGCGGGACGGAAGCCGATGCGCGCGCCCATGGGAGTGGCGGGGCGCCATGCGGCGCCGGGGGCGAGCGACACCGCCTCGCGGCCGGCGGAGAAGCGGGCGTCGGGGTGGAGGCTGCCATCGGCTTTGCGGACCCAGAAGCGGAAGGCGGCGGCCGCGTCGTGCGAGAGCGCGCCCCACGCACGGCCGCCCGGAAGGCGCCACCAGGCGCGCGCCGGCGCGCCCCAGAGGTTCGGGACGACCGGCACCGGCGTCGGATCGGGGGCGGCGGGATAGGGCGCCAGGAAGAGCCCGGTGAACGAGAGCGGCTCGTCGCCGGTGTTCTCGACCGAGACGATTTCCGCGAACAGCGAATCGGAGCCGGGGGCGAGCGCGAGGCGCACCGTCAGGGCGAACGCGGCGTCCGGCGCCACGCTGCGCACGAGGAGCGACGTGGCGCCTTCGGCGCCGCGCTCCTCCTCGACGGATTCCGGCGACACCTTGGTCCAGACGTCGCCGTGCGGACCGCGCCATTGCAGGAGCGCGCCGAGGGAACCGAGGGGTCGCAACCCCGCGAGGGGGGTGCTACAGGACGGGTCGCGGCAGGACGGGTCGCGGAGGGCGATTTCGTCTGCCACGCGGTCGCTTCCGAGGCGGCCCGAGAGGCGCACGAGGGCGTTGGAGAGGGACCAGGCGCCGTCGGCTTCGCGGGCGAAGATAACGGAACCCGGGGCAGAAGCCCCGGGCACAGAACCGGCTTCGCGGGCCGCGGCGAGGTAGCGCTCGCGCTCGGAGGGGGCGACCGCTCCCGAGCCGGAAGCTTCGGCTTCCGGTGTCGGCGCGGAGCGCGCGGCGCCGAGGTCGGCGTGGAGCGCGCGGAAGGCAGCGGTGATTTCGCGATAGGGGACGCCGGATTCGCTCACGAGCCCGTAGTTGGAGTCCTCGCGGAACGTCTCGGAGATGCCGCTCGCGGGCTGGTCGAGGAACATGAAGTAGCTGTAGCCGGCGAAATACGGCAGAGACAGCATCGTGCGCGCGAAGAGGGCGGTCGCGGCGGCGCGGCCCTCCTGTGTCGGGAAGCGCTGCCCGGCGCCGTACAGGCACGGGCGGCCGGCGTCGAGCGCCGGGAAGGCGAACTCCGTCACCATCAGCGGGCGGCCGCACCAGCCGTGGATTTCGCCGAACCGTTCCGCGATGGGACGCCCGCCCTTGCTGTCGAGGACGACGCCGCGGTCGATGTCGGCCCAGGGGTAGCAGTTGAAGGAGACGATGTCGCAATGCCTGCCTGTGATCTCCCACAGCGCCGGGTGGACCTGGGCGAACGGGCCCGCGAAGCGACACCCGAGGATCATGTGGTTCGGGTCGGCCTCGCGGATCGCGGAGCAGAGCACCGAGAAGTAGCGCTCCGCGAAGAGACGGAGGAAGTCCTCGCGCAGGGCGTTGTCGACGGGCCGGCCGGCCGCGAACGCCTCGAGCGCCTGCCGTGCGGTGTGGTTTGGGGGGAGGGCGCGCACCGTGTCGAAGAGCGTGAGGTCCTTGCGCGCCGTGTCCGGCCCCCACCACTTGAGCTCGTTGTCGAGGAACCAGCCGAGGAGCCACGGGTCGTCCTTTTCCGGCTCGCACTGGCGCGCGGCCGCCTTGCGGACCTCGCTCTCGAAATCCGGATGAAACACATTGGGGAGCCCCGTGCAGGGGCCGCTCCACGGCGTGATCCAGCGGTCGGGATCCTTGCCGCCGGCGCGCCCGAATGTGCCGCCCAGGTAGAGCGTGATCGTGTGCGCGAGCCCGCGGTGGCGCAGGAGCGGCTCGTCGCAGTGGTTCGCCAGCGTGTTGAAGCCCCAGTCGCGGAGGCGACCGAGCGTTTCGTCGACCCAGGCCTCCTTCGAGGGGTAGTTGGTTTCGACGAAGCGGGCGTAGACGTCGTAGCCGAGGTCGCGGTCCTTCCAGCCCGCGGGGCGGACGTGGTCGATGCCGAGGATCGTCGTGGCGCGGCCGTCGGGGGCGATCGCCCAATCGGCGCCGTCGATCGTCTCCACGTGGTAGAAGCCGGTAGGCGTTCCGAAAAGGCCGGAGCCGTCGGCGCGGGGCGTCCGGCAGAGCAGGAAGAGCCCGGCGAGGCAGGAGGCGACGGCGAGGACGTGGAGGGCCGTCAGCTTCTCCTTGAGGGCGACCGCCGAATAGATGGTGAACGAGACGATGCAGCTGCCGACGAGGATCGGCCAGCACAGCGCCCCGGCGCCGACGCGGCCAAGCGCGTCCATGCCCGGATAGAAGAGGGTGTAGGCGAAGATCAGCCCGAAGGCCTGCATCCCGAGCGCGTAGACCCAGAGCCGGCCGCGCGCGAGCGAGGCGATCTTGTTCGCGGAGCCCGCGCCGCCGCGCAGCGCGCCGAGCACGAGCATCGCGAGGGCGGGCGTCGAGGCGCCCGCCGCCGTGGCGACGGTGCGCAG
>CAMOEO010000358.1 GCA_946612175.1 uncultured Verrucomicrobiota bacterium | reverse complement strand
CCGCGAGCGCGGCCATCGACTCCTTCGCGCGGGCGAGGCGCTCGGCGCGGTCGGGGACGCCGACCGGCTCGAGGCAGGCGTGGACGACGGCGATGCGCGCGCCCATCGACGCGGCGACGCGGACATAGTGCGCATGCAGCTCGGCGGTGCGGCGGCGCACGCCGGGGTCGAGCGCGGCGGGGTCCACCGTCTCGTCCGTGTAGAAGGGGAGGTGGAACGAGCGGATCGCCACGCCGCAGTCGCGGGCGTGCCGGGCGAACTCCGCGTAGGGGAAGCCGGCGTAGTCGCGGCCGGGCATGGAGATCTCGGCGCAGGCGACGCCCGCGCGGGCGAAGGATTCGAGCAGCGCCGCGTCCGGATGCGGGACGCAGCTGACGGAGATGCCGACGGGACGCGTGACCATGGGGATGCCCTTTCGTTCGGCCTGCGCTACGCGAGGCGCTCGAAGTCGGCGGCGCCGTGCTTGCAGAGGGGGCAGACGAAGTCGTCCGGCAGCTCGTCGCCCTCGTAGACGTAGCCGCAGATCTTGCAGACCCAGCCCTTCTTCTTCCCGGTGTCGGGCTTGGGCTTCACGTTCGCCTGGTAGTACGCGTACGTCATCGTCGGGCGCGCGGAGAGCACGCGCGACTCCTCGACGGCGCAGACGAAGAGCCCGTGCGTGCCGAGGTCGACGTACTGCTCGACCTTGAGCGAGAGCAGCGCGTTCACGTGGGAGGGGAGGACGGCGAGGCCGTTGGCGGCGCGCTGCACCTCCTCGCCCGCGAACTTGTCCACGGTGCGTCCGCTCTGGAAGCCGAAGCGCCTGAACAGGTCGAACGGCGCGTCCTCGGAAAGGACGTTTACGTTCATCGCGCCCGTCTGCCTCACGACGTGGTGCGTGTAGTTCTGCTTGTTGATCGCGACGGCGACGCGGTTGGGCGAACTCGTCACCTGCGTCACCGTGTTCACGATGCAGCCGTTGTCGCGGCCGGCCTCGTCGCGCGACGTGACGACGTAGAGCCCGTAGCCGATGCTGAAGAGCGCGCTCGGGTCGACCGCCGGCGCGGCGGCGGCCGCGAGGCGCGCGATCCATCCCTGGCAGAGCTCGTCCGCGAGCGCCTCGACCTCGGCGCGCGATTCGTCGGAGAGCGCGGACCGGATGTGCACGGTGGTCTGCGCGAAGCGGAGGTTCCTCGACTTCTCGAGCATCCCGCGCATCGTCTTTGCGGCGAGCGGCGCCCAGGAGCCGTTCTCGACGAAGGCGACGTCGCGGTTCTGGAAGGCGCGCTCCGTCAGATGCTCGATGAACGTCTGCATGAACGGGAAGATGCCGGCGTTGTAGGTCGTCGTGGCGAGGACGAGCTTGGAGTGGCGGAAGGCGTCCTCCACCGCCTCCGGCATGTCGTCGCGGGCGAGGTCGGCGACGGAGACCTTCGGGCAGCCCTTCGCGCGGAGCCTCTCGGCGAGGAGCTCGACCGCGGCCTTCGTGTGGCCGTAGACGGAGGTGTAGGCGATGAAGACGCCCTCCGTCTCCGGCTCGTACTTGCTCCAGGTGTCGTAGAGCCCGAGGTAGTACCCGAGGTTCTCGGAGAGGACGGGACCGTGGAGCGGGCAGATCGTCCCGATCTCGAGCCCCGCGGCCTTCTTGAGCACCGCCTGCACCTGCGCGCCGTACTTGCCTACGATGCCGAAGTAGTAGCGGCGGGCCTCGCACGCCCAGCCCTCGGGGTCCTCGACGTCGTTGGCGCCGAACTTGCCGAAGCCGTCGGCGGAGAAAAGGACCTTGTCCGCATCGTCGTAGGTCATGAGCACCTCGGGCCAGTGGACCATCGGCGCCGCGACGAAGTGCAGCGTGTGGCGGCCGAGGGCGAGCGTGGAGCCGTCGCCCACGACGGCGTTGCGGCCGTCCCAGTCCGTGCCGTAGAAGTTCTTCATCATCGCGAACGCCTTGGCGGAGGCGACGACCTTTGCGTCGGGGAACGCCTCCATGAACGCGGCGATGTTGGCGGAGTGGTCGGGCTCCATGTGCTGGACGACCAGGTAGTCCGGCTTGCGCGCGCCGAGGGTCTTCTGGATGTTGTCGAGCCACTCGTGGCGGAAGCGCGCGTCGACGGTGTCCATCACGGCGACGCGTTCGTCGACGATGGCGTAGGAGTTGTAGGCCATGCCGCGCGGAACGCGGTACTGGCCCTCGAAGAGGTCGACGTCGTGGTCGTTGACGCCGATGTAGCGGATGTCGTCGGAAACGGTCATGGCAAGGGGGTGTGGGGGTGGAATGGCGGCGATTCTAGCACAGCGCGGGATGCGGCGGCAAGCGGGGCGCGTCGGTCGGCGTCAGTCGGCGGCGGGGCCGACGAGGCGGATGGACATCCATCGGCCGCGCTTCCAGCGGACGTAGAGGCCGGTCGAGAGCAGGACGACGTAGAGCAGCTGGATCCACCAGGCGTCCACGATGCCGCCGCCGCAGCGGAGCATCACGATCGCGACGGCGGGGACGTAGATCGCCCACTCCGTCCCGAGCAGCCACGCCATCGCGAAGCGCGTGTCGCCCGCGCCCTTGAGCGCGCCGAGGAAGACGACGTTCATGGTGTCGAACATCCCCCACGCGGCGAGCATCGCCAGCAGCGAGCGCCCGAGCGCCGCCATCTGCGCGGCGGTGTACGGGGCGTCCGGCGAGCGGAACGCGCCGAGGAGCGTCTCCGGCAGGAGCAGGAACGCGACGGCGCAGAGGGCCATGTAGGCCCACGCGAGCCGGAGGCAGCGCATGACGGAGCCCTGCGCGAGCAGCGGCTTCCCCGCCCCCTGGAACTGTCCCGCGAGGATCGAGGCCACGTTGGCGAAGCCCATGAGCGGCGCGAAGGCGAGGTTGTTGATCGAGAAGGCGATGTTGCTCGTGGCGAGCGAGAGGTCGTCGAGCCGTCCCGTGAGCAGGACGAAGATCGAGAAGCTCGCCATGTCGAAACAGAGCTGCACGCCGGCCGGGAGGCCGAAGCGCACGATGCGGCGCACGAGCCCCCAGTCGGGGCGGAGCAGCTCGCGGCGCGGCATGGCGCGCACCTCGCGTTCCGCGAGCGCGACGGCGAAGAGGATCGCGTCCTGCAGCGCGACGGAGGCGAACGTCGCGACGCCGGCGCCGGCGAGGCCGAGCGCGGGGACGCCC